>JAQWCA010000019.1:0-1300 GCA_028706065.1 Tepidanaerobacteraceae bacterium | reverse complement strand
CTTCTTCCTTCTTCTAATTGTCTTTCTGGCTTAAGAGCAATATACCAAGAGAAATTATCAATAATTTTAACAACCGGTTGATTGGCTTCTATTTGTGTAGGCAAATTCTTTTTACCCGTATCTGTATTTATAGCCTGTAATTGTTCATAAGTTATATTCTTGATTTTATCGGCCACCAAAAGATCTTCAAGTTCGTCTATATTTAAACTAACTATACCCGCAACTGGAGCATAAACTACTACATCAATTTCATTAAGTCTTTCTTTTAATTTCTCTATTTGCTTATTAAGTAGGCTTATATTATTCTCATTAGCTTCCATTTTTTTTTGTTTTTCTTGAGTAAGACGAGATAATTCATCGTTTAATAATTTTACTTTGTCAAATTCACCACCGTCAGAGGCATCTTTGATTTTCTTAGTAGTATTTTCTATGGATTTATTTATAATATTCAATGACAATGATGAACTTTCAGCACCATCTTGTAAATTCCCAAGTTTGGCCTCTATTTCGTTTATTTCTTTACGGTATAGCTCCTTTTGCTTTTCATCGGTAGTGATAATGAACAGAGGTGTGCCAACTCTAACTCTCTCACCGGTTTTGACCAAAAGCTGCAGTTTTCCGCTTGTGGGGGATAAAATCGGAGTTTCATTTTTTATTATCACAGCATCAGCAAAAAAGCTCTCATTGATTGCACCTTCTGACACCATATATGTTTTAACAGAAAAATAGCAATAAATAAAACAAAATAGAATTCCGATAATCAGTAAACCCAAAAGCATGTAAAACATTGAAGATGGAGACTTTTTTTTTGGTCTTAAAAATACAACTTTATCATTGGAATGCTGACGCATTTTTTAAATCACCTTTTCGCGTCCATTACTGAGTAGGATTTTTATACCTAACAAAGTTAGACCCGTAACACTTTGTTAAGCTAAACTTACTATTAATATGTTCTCCAAAAATAGAAATAATCCTCTTTTTGCCTTTTATTTTTATAGGTAAAAACAAACTTTATAATCCTATTTGGCAACTGTCTTGTGACAATAAACTTAAAAAAATAAGACTTTGGGCTATGCCACAAAGTCCTAAACTGCTTATTATAATGGTCTGAGTGGGGGGACTTGAACCCCCGGCCTCTTGAACCCCATTCAAGCGCGCTACCAAACTGCGCCACACCCAGACATAATTCGAAAGGCATTATCATTATAAAGCATTGGTTAATTAATTTCAAGTCCCTGAAAGCTTTTTTTGTTATTATAGATTGCAGGTTGTAACTATTCAGAGGTTGAAAACGACATGT
>JAQWCA010000201.1 GCA_028706065.1 Tepidanaerobacteraceae bacterium | reverse complement strand
CTTATCAAAAACGCCGGTGAATGTGGTTTAAGGTCTATTTGGATAATGGCTGGGGCTCTTGACGGTTATAGGGTTGAGCCTGAAGTGCTTTCTTATGAAGGGCCTTTTGGTGTGGGATATTGCATAGCTAGATTCAAGCCGGCAGGTAGTGAGGAAAGTAAGATTGATAAACTATATAAAAAACGGCAGAAGCAAAGAGATGACCGCAAAGAAAGAGAAGATCATTATGTCAAATTAGCCCGTGACACCCTTGAAACCTATGTAAAAAATGGGAATATACCTGAATTGCCTAAAGATCTGCCAGAAGAGATGACTACCTCAAGGGCAGGAGTCTTTGTCTCTGTAAAGAAGCATGGAGAGCTTAGGGGTTGTATAGGAACATTTCTACCTACACGGAAAAATATTGCCGAAGAAATTCAAAGAAATGCAATCAGTGCCGGCTGTGAAGACCCTAGGTTTTATCCGGTGAGGTCCGATGAATTATCAGAGCTTGAATACTCCGTAGATGTGTTGACAAAACCCGAATCTATTGATTCACTTGACAAACTCGATCCTAAAAAGTATGGTATTATTGTAAGAAAAGGATACAGGTCAGGGCTTTTGCTTCCGGATTTGGAAGGGGTAGATACGATACAGGAACAGTTGAACATTGCTTTGAAAAAAGCGGGCATAAAGCCTGATGAAGATTACCAGATGGAAAGATTTGAGGTAATCAGGCATTTTTAATATATTATATGCACCCCTTGATTTTTCACAAAAATATGTTATAATTATACAAAATTATGCATAAATATTAATTTATTTAACAAACTTGAGGTGAAACCAGTGAAAGCAGATATGTATAAAACCATAGTAATTAAAGTGGGAACGACAACACTCGTCCATGAAAACGGTAAATTAAACATAGCCAGTATGGAAAAACTGGTTAGGGTTATCTCGAATATTAAAAACAGCGGTAAAAATGTAGTTTTAGTTACATCAGGAGCTGTTGGAGTAGGGGCAGGGAGGCTTGGCGTTAAAAGCAAAGAGGATGTAAGGATAAAACAAGCTTTAGCAGCAGTTGGTCAGGGAATTTTGATGCAGTTTTATGAAAAACTATTTCTAGAGTATGGCATCAATGTGGCTCAGATATTGCTTACAAAAGATGATTTAGAAAAGGGTATACGGCGACAAAATGCATTGAATACTCTAAGGACCCTCTTTGAATTTGATGTAGTTCCCATAGTAAACGAAAATGATACGGTGGCAGTGGAGGAAATTGTTTTCGGAGATAATGATACATTGGCGGCGGTAGTGGCTAAACTCATCAAGGCGGATCTATTAATCCTTCTTTCTGATGTAGATGGCTTATACACTCTCCCACCTCATGAGCCCGGAGCTGAAAAGATTTGTTATGTAAAGGATATAACACCGGAGATTGAAGCCCTAGCTGTGGGAACCTACTCGGCTTTTGGGACAGGTGGTATGCAGAGCAAAATAACTGCAGCCAGGATTGCCATGAAGGCAGGAATTGCTATGGCAATTATTGATGGTGAAAACCCCCTGGATATCTATAATGTTTTAGAAGGGAAAAACCCAGGGACGTTTTTTGAACCAAAAAAGCAAATTGATATACCCAATAAAAATGCAGTGTAAGGGAAGTGTTGTTATTTGAATACGATTTTGGAGATAGGGAAAAAAGCTAAAGAAGCCTCATATAAATTAGCTACCATTTCAACAGGTGTGAAAAATGACGCCCTTGCCCAGATGGCAAAAGCCCTTGAAGATAGAAAAAGTGAAATAATCCAAGCCAATGAGAAGGACCGAAAAGAAGCCCGTAAGAAAGGCTTAAAGGAAGCATTGATCGAAAGGCTGATGCTTGATGATGCTCGAATTGCCGGGATGGTCAAGGGCCTTCGGGAACTCTGTGATCTCCCTGACCCTGTGGGAAATGGGTCTATGATTAAGCGACCGAACGGTCTAACTCTGTTAAAACAAAGGGTGCCCTTAGGAGTAATCGGAATTATATACGAATCACGGCCCAATGTTACTTCAGATGCCGCAGGATTATGTATTAAAACCGGCAATAGTGTTATACTCCGGGGTGGTTCGGAAGCGATCAATTCAAATATAGCTATAGTCGAAGCTCTAGCTATAGGTCTGGAAAAAGCAAACCTTCCTTCCACTTGTGTGCAGCTTGTAGAAGATACCAGTCGTGAAAGAGTTCAAGAGCTTTTAACGATGAGAGAATATGTGGATGTCTTGATTCCTCGAGGTGGTGCAGGATTAATTAAAAATGTAGTAAAAAATGCCCAGATACCGGTGATAGAAACCGGGGAAGGCAACTGCCATATTTTTATTGACGAGAATGCTGATTTGAGCATGGCAAAAGATATTCTCATAAATGCTAAGACCAGTAGACCGTCAGTATGTAATGCAGCGGAAAAACTTCTTGTGCATGAAAAAATAGCTTCGGTATTTTTACCCGAGGCCTTGAAAGAACTGAGAAGTTGGGGCGTGGAAATTCGTGCCTGTGAAAAGACTCGGAACATATTTCCCGAAGCCTTACCCGCAGGAAAAGAAGATTGGTCTACAGAGTATCTGGATATGATCATCGGTGTCAAAGTGGTTGAGAGTATTGACGAAGCGATAAATCATATTAACCGCTTCGGAACATCACATTCTGAAGCCATCATTACTCAAGATTACAAAAGGGCAAACCTTTTTCTGGCCCGAGTAGATGCAGCCTGTGTATATGTAAATGCCTCCACCCGCTTTACCGATGGCGGTGAATTTGGCATGGGGGCCGAAATAGGAATCAGCACACAAAAGCTTCATGCCAGGGGTCCAATGGGCCTAGAAGAACTGACTACTGTAAAATATTTAATTTTGGGCAATGGTCAGATCCGATAAATATTTTTCAAATGATAAGAGCTGCTTTACTACTGTCAGTTCTTATTTTTTTATAAATTTAACAAGCATAATCCTTGCAAGAGCTTTACAATTATAGTTATAATATATGTGAGAAAAAATTGATAATTATAATATGTTTTTTATAGAGGAGGTTAGGGCGGGTCTCTTTTGATGTACAAAAACCGCCAAGTCAATATGAAAGAAGCAATGTACTATAAAAAGGCTGATAACGGCACTGTTCAATGCCATTTATGCCCACATCATTGCAGAATTGCACTAGGTCAAGTAGGAACCTGTAGAGTTAGACAAAATATTGATGGGAAATTATATACTGCTAATTACGGCCGCGTTTCGTCGTGGGGCATGGATCCAATTGAAAAAAAGCCTCTATATCATTTCTATCCCGGTCGACAAATATTTTCTGTGGGCAGCTTTGGGTGCAATTTCAGATGTAAATTTTGCCAGAACTGGCAAATTGCGCAGTTAACTGAGATTCCCACCCAAGAGGTTTCGACACGACACTTGGTAGAAGTAGCGAAAAAACAAGAGGGCAATCTAGGTATTGCTTATACCTACAATGAGCCGACTATATGGTATGAATTTGTTATCGAAAGTGCAAGGTTGGCTAGGCAAGAAGGTCTAAAAAACGTTCTTATCACCAATGGCTTTATTGAAAAGGAACCTTTACTGGAAATTCTACCTTATATTGATGCCATGAATATTGATGTAAAGGCCTTTAATCAAGATTTCTACAAAGATTTAGCATCAGGTCGGCTTTCTCCGGTAAAAAAAACGGTAGAAGAAGCTCAGGCCAGTTGTCATGTGGAAATCACAACCCTCATTATACCGGGCATGAACGATGGGGATGAAGCAATAGAAGCTTTGGCTCGATGGCTTTCTTCCCTTAGAAAGGATATACCTCTCCACCTTACCCGGTACTTTCCAAATTATAAGTTAGACATACCCCCTACTTCTGTAGAAAAAATAAAAAAAGCCCGAGATATTGCAATGAAACATTTAGAATACGTTTATATCGGTAATGTCATTGAGGAACATGGTAACAATACTTATTGTCCTACATGTGGCAAACCCGTCATTAAAAGAACTGGATATAGGATACAAGTGTTAATTGAGAATAAAAAATGCTTAAACTGTGGGGAAACTATATCTGTAGTGAAAGAGTAACATAAACCGATAATTGTTTTCCCTATTTCCCGGGAAATGTAAA
>JAQWCA010000200.1 GCA_028706065.1 Tepidanaerobacteraceae bacterium | reverse complement strand
CCTCTTCAATGTCTAACCCCGTACAATCAGCAGTTAAACCACTGTGTATTCTAACTGCAACATGTGGCATTAATGTCCTACCTGTGGATGTTGCCGCACAAATGATGATTTCCGGTTTGTATTCATTTATTAAGTCTATCAATACATTGCTATATGTCTCAACTATAAAATTTGAAAGTTTATCATCTCCGACAAATATAACTTCATCAGCACCTCTTAAGATCAATTCATTGAGCTTTTCATCGGAAATATCACTGCCGATTAAAACTGAAGTAAGTTTGACCCCAAGCTTATCAGCAAGCTTTCTGCCTCTTGTAAGAAGTTCAAAGGATACATTTTTAAGCTGCCCATCTTTCTCTTTGGCAATAGTCCAAACACCTTTATATTCCTTCATGGCCATTTTCATTCCTCCCCTATACCAATTGTTTCTGTTTCATGAAATTGATTAGTTCATCAACACATTTTTCCGCACCGTCTTTATCTGCATTTAAAATCACTCCACCTCGGGTAACCTTGGGAGTTTCTATTTTTACGACTCTTGTGGGAGAGCCTTTTAAGCCAATTTTTTCTATTTCTAAATCAAAAGAATTATCATCCCAACTAGGAATCTGTGTCTTTTTTGCCTTTTGCTTTCCCCTTAAAGTAGGCAGCCGCGGATAACTTATTTCTTTTACCACAGTAAGCAATGAAGGCATAGTCATTTGCAATGTTTCATACCCGTCTTCCACCAGTCTTTCTACCGTTATCTTGTTTTCCTTTATTTCTACGATTTTGCTTACATAGGTAGCCAGTGTTACATCAAGAAAAGATGCTACTCCTGGCCCTACCTGCCCTGTATCTCCGTCAGTGGCTCGTTCCCCGGTCAGAATCAAGTCATAATCACCAATTTGTTTTATTGCATTACTTAATACATACGAGGTTGCCCAAGTATCTGAACCGCTTAGTTTCACGGATGAAATAAGAATTCCCTCATCACATCCCATTGATATGGCTTCTTTTAAAGCTTTAGCCGCATTTGGAGGGCCCATTGTAATCACGGTGATTTTTCCTCCAAAGTCTTCCTTTAGCTGAATACCCGTCTCAATAGCGTAAAGGTCAAGGGGATTTACTATGCTTTCCACACCTTCTCTTACCATAGTACCAGTTTCAGGGTCCATTTTTACATTACTGGTCTCAGGTACCTGTTTTATCGGTATGATTATATTCAAAATTTTTCCTCCTTTGTTAAAGTAATTTCAATTTTCCTATTCCTTTACTATCACTGCAACTCCGTCAGGTATGACGGTTACCTTTGCGTCTTCACCTTTTATCTTAAATGCTTTTTGTAATGCTTCTTGTAAGGTAAATGCATGATCCATATGCATGTTTTTAATCATCTGAGGATCATACATGTCAGTTACGAGAATAACGATAAACTTGTTTAATATCCTGGCCAATATCTGAAATTCCCACTGGTCAGGCTCTGTTTCATTTCTTGGAATTTTTAATACTCTATCCAGCAAATGCCGAGGCGACTCGGCATTTGAAAGATTGTCGTAGAATGACTGTCCTCCATGACCGTCATTACATGCTGAAACCATTATTATAATTCCGCCTTCTTTACAGGTAGCTTCAGCTGCAGTCATACCTTTGACAGCTTGATAGATATTTTGATCTAAGGGATAGCCTCCATTGGAAGATATTACTATTTCAGCTTCAACTTTGTTGACACTTGACAATTCCGATACAAAATTACATCCTGCTTCATGAGCCTTTTCACTATCTCCTGCAAAGGCATTAATAATTTTTTTATTGCTGTCTATAACAACATTCAAAATAAACGAGAGTTTGGCCTTTTTTGCCGCATACAGCATGTCTTCATGGATTGGATTGTTATTTAATATACCGGTTCTTGCATACTCACTTGCAATAAACTCTGAACAGTGGTTTGCCATTATTGTCTTTTCCGATGCTATGCCGGGTAGTATACTTTTTCTTCCACCTGAAAAGCCTGCAAAAAAATGAGATTCAATAAAGCCCTCGGCGATAAGTAATTCTGTTTCCAATGCTATTTTGTTGAGTATCAAATCACCACCTGAAGGAAGCACTCCAACTTTTACTAAGTTGTTATCCTCTCTACAATCATGAATAATTATTTTTTCATTTTTAACTATCTCTCCCCCAAATCTGTCGATTAGCTCCTCTTTTGATGTAGCTCTGTGAAATCCGGTTGCAACGAGTATTGTAATTTTTATATTCGGATTTGCTCTCCTGATCCTTTTCAAAAGTATGGGCATGGTTACTTTGCTCGGAACCGGTCTGGTATGATCACTTGTGACAATAACCATGTCTTGCTTGTCACATACCATTTTCTCCAGCTTTCTACTGCCGATGGGTTTGTCCAGAGCTTTTTCTACAATACTGCTTTCTGATAGTTGGGTTTTATAAATCCCAGCCTTGGATTCCAGCACGGCCGCCAGATTCTTTTTAGAAATTTTAGCTTTTATAAAGCTCTTGTGATATGGTATTTTTAACTCTACCGTATCTGTCATTTTTACACCTTCTCTCTGAGAGGATTTTTCAATAAAGGTAACATAGTCAGGTAATACCTCTTGCTTGAGATATTACCTGGCAAAGCTGTATAATTATGAATGTTTAGAATATATTCGGTTTAAATACATATACGATAATCATCGTGACAATTCCTGCTAAAATACCATAAGCCAGCGATATAAAAATGTTGTTTCTGATTACTCTTCCTTCCTTACCTATCAACCCTACTGTTGTTAATGCAGCCACAACATTGTGTACACATATCATATTACCCGCTGCACCGCCTACAGCCTGAAGCGCGACAATCGGAATTACCGGCAGACCCGCTTGAATAGCCGCATCAAATTGCAAAGGTCCGAACATGATATCAGATACTGTATTACTGCCGGAAATAAATGCACCCAATATTCCAATTAGCGGTGCAAAGACATACCATCCCTTGCCCACTGCAGTAGCTGCAGTTTTAGCTATAACAATCAGCATGGAATCTGCCCCTGCCGCAGCACCTGAATTCATCATAACATAGGTTAATCCCAGTGCAAAGAATAATGCTATGGCAGTAGGTCTTATTTGTTTTAATGTAGTTCCCCATATTTTCATTGCTTCTTTTCTATCCATTCCATGCATTGACGGTATAAGCAATGCCACTAACATAAAAGGAATAATACCCGGATTGTACAGAGGCTTAATTCCCCGGCTTATAGATGTTCCTAAGATATTTGCCCAATTCAAGTTCCATTTGTTTAGAAGACCTTGAACGGGTAACCACTGCAGACGGCTTATGAGTAACAGCAAACCTACAATCACATAGGGAGCCCAGGCTTTAGCAGCACTCATGCCATCAGCTACTAAAGGTGCGCTGTTTGCACCTTCTTTACTATCGAGCACTATTCCCCCTGCTTTGATGTCACCCTCCCAATCATCTTCCCATTTGTCACGAGGTTTGAAATCCCAGCTATCTTTGGGAACAAATAATCCCGCTCGTACTGCTGTTATAAAAATTGGTATTCCAATTAAAGAACCTAATAACGATGGGATCTCAGGACCGACAAAATTAGCGATTAATACCTCCGGAATCGTAAATACCATACCACCAAACAATGCTAATTTCCAAGCAGCAAGCCCTTTCTTTATACTTTTATCAACAACTAAAGTCATAGAACATACCATAGCTAACGGAACAAGTGAGCCGACTAAAAAATGCAGCAAACCTGCAAAACCTGCAACCTCCCCAAGAAATGCATTTAGCCCATATGCATACCCATGGGCAATTGCATGATCTTTCAAATGTGACAGTCCTCCGATAATAGGTGTGCCCACTGCACCGAATGTTACAGGAGCACTATTACCTATTAAAGCAACCATGGCTGCTACCAGTGGTGGAAATCCCAATCCCATCAGTAAAGGTGCCGCAACTGCAGCAGGAGTACCGAACCCAGCCGCACCTTCAAAAAACGCACCCATTAAAAAACCGATAAGTATTACCTGAACTCTTCTGTCCGTTGAGACATGTGCCATTGAATTTGATATTCCGTCTATGCCACCACTTTTTTTCAATGTACCCAGTATAAGTAGAGCACCATATACAATCAGAAGAATGTCAAGCGCATTAATAGCA
>JAQWCA010000199.1 GCA_028706065.1 Tepidanaerobacteraceae bacterium | reverse complement strand
GCCAAGGTCAAGAGCCTATATGCTCTGGATGCACCGGTTTCCGGCGGTGATGTGGGAGCTCGGGAAGCAAGGCTGTCCATCATGGTAGGTGGTGACTTACAAGCTTTTGAAGAAGTTAAACCCATCTATGAAGTAATGGGTAAAAATATCGTCTTACAGGGTGGTGCCGGAGCCGGGCAGTATACCAAGATGAGCAATCAAATTGCCATTGCCTCCAATATGATGGGTGTTTGTGAAGCCATGGCCTATGCCAAAAAGGCAGGTCTTGACCCGAAAGTGGTTTTAAAGAGCATAGAATCAGGGGCTGCAGGCAGTTGGTCACTGAGTAATCTGGCTCCTAGAATGCTTTTGGGAAATTTTGAGCCGGGTTTTTATATAAAACATTTTATAAAAGATATGAGGATTGCCCTGGAATCCGCCAAGGAGATGGGACTTAAAACTCCCGGCCTTGAGCTTGCCCTTTCCATATATGAGGAATTAGCCGAAAAAGGTGAAGAAAATAGCGGCACACAAGCCTTGTTCAAATACTATGTGTGACTTAAGCCTTTAAGCGTTGACTATTCTTCTAGCTACATTGATGATGTATAAATTAATTATTTGCTAAAAACTTCAAGCATAAACTGTAAAAATCATGGGAAGATAATAATACCTTACCAAATATATCGAAGGAGGTTTTTTAAGTTGCCACTTAATAAACTGGAGCTACAAAATTTAAGGCATCTGATTTATTCCCATGAAACCGCTACACAAAAATTAGAAGAATATGCACAGCAGTCTGTAGATTCACAGATAAGGCAAATGTTTCAACAATCAGCTCAATCAGCACAAACAACTAAACAAAAATTGATGTCATTTTTGCATTAAAGGAGATGAAAATATGCAGGAGAAAGATATGGTAAACGATATTCTGTCTATGATTAACAGTAGTTTGACGGGTTATGCTAATGTTATTGCTCAATGCTCAGATCAAAATTTGAGACAAACAATACAACAGATTAGAAATGCTGATGAACAATTTCAATACGACCTTTATAAGGCTGCCGAACAAAAAGGTTATTATAAGGCTGCTCAGCAGGCAACACCAGAGGAAATCCAGCAAGTTAACTCTCTTTTTTTGTAGTAGCCTGTAAATTAAATTTAATTACTGCAACACATACACTTCACCCCTGGTATTTAATTAACACCGGGGGTTTTGTTTTTTTAATGAAAGAATTCCAAAAAAGACAAAGAAAATTAGAAAAAGTCATTTAGAATAAGATAGATATTCATTTTTACAGCATCTTTAAAATTTCGCAAATCCAGTCCTGTAAGATTATAAATTTTATCCAGCCGATAGATGAGCGTATTTCGATGAATATAGAGCCGTCTGGCCGTCTCTGCTATATGAAGATTGCAATCAAGAAAAACGCGCACCGTATTTACTGTATCACTGTCCAAATCTTTGAAATTTGTAATTATCTCATCCTTATAATTTTGGCAAATTTCTGCAGGCAGTGAGGAAATGAGAAGCTCCAATGCCATTTCCGGGTAGTGCAGAACACCATACTTTTTTTTAGAAGCAAATCGTAAAGCCTTTTTGGCATCATAAAAGACATTGGTTAGTTCGGGTTGAGATTGGGCGATACCTCCAACACTGATGGCGGTTTTCTGAGAAACTTCTTCAGCTATAGTTTGATATAAGGCTTTAGAAGTTTCTTTTAATTCTTCCAAGTGGCCTAAAGGCAGCAATATCAACAATATATCGTCGATTCGAGTAAACATAACTTCTTCAAAAATGGTGTTTATAAATCCTTCTATTTCTGTAAGAAAGCCGCTTTGTATCAAAACTAGGCCACACGGAAAAGGAAAATCGGTCAGCTTGGAATCTTTACCTTGGACAAAGTCGGCTAATTCTTTGTTAAATTTAGCATTAATTGTGCTTTTCACGAAAAAACAAAAATCATCTAAATAATTTTTTGGCAAAGGAGTTTGTATAATATAGTCTTTACTTATCAGTCGTATGATTTTTTCATTTTGACCATTTTCTAAGTTCTCACCAAAAATCTTTTGCCGCTGTTCATCGAGTAAGGCAAAAGGTGTTTTTATATTAGGTTTTATTTCCGATAAAATTATTAATAATAAATTTTTCATGTGTATCACCAAGACTATGATCTCTTATTTTCAGCTTAATAGAAAACTGCAAAAATTATCATCCTGCGTTAACAAATTTAGAGTACCTGTCTATTACTTTGCAACAATTAAATTTGCTCCCAAAGACCTAAATTTTTTCATATCTTCTATAGGAAATCCATTATCAGTGATTATATAATCAATTTCCTTCAAGGGTGCAATTTGATACATGGCTTCTTTCATGTATTTTGAACTATCAGCTAAGATAAAAGTTTTCTTAGAGTTTTTTATCATCGTTTTTCCTATAAGTCCTTCATTTACAAGGGGTGTTGTAATACCTCGCTCCACACTAAAACTGGAACAGGAAACGAAGGCCTTTGAAGTATAAAAGCTAGAGAGTTGTTCATTCACATTAGGTCCTATCAAAGAATAAGAATTAATCCTGCACACGCCGCCAACTACGATAAGCTTTATATTCTTCTTTCCAGATAACTTATGAGCAGTATTTAAATCATTAGTTATAATAGTGATATCATTTTTATCATCAAGATATTTACAAAGGTGGCTTACTGTAGTTCCAAAGGCTAAGAAAATAGTATCTCCATCGCGCACAAATTCTGCAGCTTTTTTTGCGATAATATCTTTTTGTAAAATATTCAGAGCTTCTTTTTCGGAATAATCAGGTTCAATCAAGAAATCAGTATATGCGTGTACTGACCCATGGGATTTTATAACTAAGCCCTTAGCACTCAGATAATTTAAATCTTTTCGTATAGTTACATCTGAAACCGAAAAAATTTTTGAAAGTTCTTTTACATCCATTTTGTTCTTTTCTTTAAGCAGTTCCATTATTTTATTAATTCTTTCCAACCTATCCATCTTAACACTCCGTTTTAAGCTTTAAGCATAAATTAGACTCTATATACATTATATATCACATTATCAAAATGTAAATAAATAAAAAAATAATAAATAATAAGCAGGAAAATGGATTTAAGTGTCGAATAATAATAATATGAAACATAAACATAATAAATAATAACATTTTAAAGCATTTATCCTAAATTATAACAAATACAAACCTAATCATAGGCATATTATTTAACATAAAAGGAGGTTTTTAAAATGGAACTTCAATTGGCCCTAGATATGGTAACAACACAAGAGGCTTTGGACATGCTCCATGAGATAGGTGATTATGTAGATATTGTGGAAGTCGGAACACCTTTTGTGCTTCGGGAAGGCTTAAAAACCGTAACACAAATAAAGGAAAACTTTCCCAAACATAGGGTTTTAGCAGACCTTAAAATAATGGATGCCGGAGAGCATGAAGCCAATCTCGCCTTTGAGGCAGGGGCAGATATCGTAACTGTCTTAGGCGTATCTAACAATGCCACCATAAAAGGAGCTATTAAGGCAGCTAGAGAGTGGGGCAAGGAAGTTATGGTGGATATGATAGAAGTTTCAGAGATAGAAAAAAGAGCAGTGGAAATCGAACAAATGGGAGCAGATTACCTAAGTGTACATGTAGCTTTTGATATACAGGATACAGGTAAAAATCCCTTAGATGAAATGCTCCGCATGAAGAAAGTTTTAACAAAATCAAAAGTAGCCATAGCCGGTGGAATCAAACTTGAGACCCTTAAGGATATTGTAAATAACCATCCTGATGTAATCATAATCGGAGGTGGAATTACAGGACAAAAGGATAAAAAAAAGGTTGTTAAAGAAATGCGAAAGATTATAGATGAAGGTAGATGATTACGATGAATACACAGGAATATGCCGTAAAAATAGTGGAAGAATTAAAAAACACCTTAGAAAAAGTAAATCCAATAAAATCTAATGTCCTAGCAGAAAAAATCATTAATGCAAACAAAATATTTGTAGCAGGACAAGGCAGGTCAGGTTTTGCCGTAAAATCATTTGCCATGCGGCTTATGCACATAGGTTATGATGTTTATGTGGTTGGAGAGACTGTGACCCCAAATATCGAGAAAGGCGATCTACTAATTATTGGTTCTGGGTCCGGAGAAACAGCTACTCTTACGGTCA
>JAQWCA010000018.1 GCA_028706065.1 Tepidanaerobacteraceae bacterium | reverse complement strand
AATACAAGTCCCGCATTTGCTAAAACCCTGTCAAAAGTCCCTCTTGTGGGAGGTATCGTGAAAGTGCTGACTTTTAGGGAATACACTGTAGATGAGAATACATTTAATGCGAACATAAAGGTACCTGAAATCAGCGGCTTGAAAGATGAAAAATTACAAAACAGCCTAAACGAAAAGTATCTTAAAGAAAATGAGAAGTTATATGAAGAGTTTTTGGCCGATATGGAAGATATGAAGGAAAAAGGTGGAGGTCATCTAGGTGTAGACAGCGGATATGTTATAAAAACAGACACTGACAGAATACTATCCGTTGGCCGTTATGTTGTAAATACCGTGGCTTCATCGTCAACAACCTTTAAATATGACACAATAGATAAGAAAAACGAAGTTTTGATAACTCTGCCAAGTTTATTTAAAGATGACAGTTATGTAGATATCATAAGCGAGAATATTAAGGAGCAGATGAGGGAACTGCATAAAGCCGATGAAGGAAAGATTTATTGGGTTGAAGGTGTTGAAGAGGAAGGCCTTGTTGATTTATTTGAGCAGATTTCAAAGGAACAAAGTTTTTATATAAACAGCGAAGGGAAATTGGTTATCTGTTTTGATAAATATGAGGTTGCTCCCGGATATATGGGGATTCAGGAATTTGTTATTCCAACAGAGGTAATATCCGAGATTTTGGTAAGTGACGAGTATATCAAATAACCGGTATTTAATAAAAATCCATTGAATTTCTAACAAGGTTTTGGCTGTAACAAAACGATAAAGTAGTTATCAGTTATGCCGTTTAAAAAACGAGAGCTTTTTACTTATGTAAATGTTTAAGGCTCTTGTTTTTTTACTCAGTTGAATTGTGACACATTCTTATATTTATCAGCGGTCAGGTTTATTTGCTTATAGGGATCGGTACCTGGTCGAGTCAGGAATATGTTTCCTTATAAAAGGATATTTACCTGATTTTTCTAGTATGATATTATTGATGTAATTAAGATAGACGAGGAGTGATTTTGTGAAATACGAGCTTCGAGGAGATACATTACCTGTAGTAATCCTAACTCTGGAAGAAGGTGAAAGCGTCTTTACCGAATCCGGCGGCATGTCGTGGATGAGTGACGGGTTTGAAATGAAAACAAATATGGAAGGCGGACTTTTCGGAGGGTTTGCCAGAAAACTAGCAGGAGAGAGTCTTTTTATGACTACATACACCTTGAATAAAACTTCAGGGGGGATAGCTTTTTCATCATCTTTTCCCGGGAAAATCGTTCCAATACATCTTGACGCCGGGGAATCCCTCATATGCCAAAAAAATGCTTTTCTTTGTGCCGAGCGCAGTGTAAACCTTGCCATTCACTTAAAGAAGAAATTGGGTGCAGGGCTCTTTGGAGGTGAGGGATTCATACTGCAAAGGGTGACTGGTCCCGGCTGGGTTTTTCTAGAAATAGACGGTGAAGCAGTAGAATACCAATTAAATCCCGGTGAAAAAATGAAAGTTGATACAGGTCATGTAGCAATGTTTGAACCCAGTGTAAATTTTGATATCGAAATGGTCAAAGGCTTCACAAACATAGTCTTTGGAGGAGAAGGTTTATTTTTAACGACTCTAAAAGGCCCGGGAAAGGTATGGCTGCAATCAATGCCCATCGGCAATTTAGCATCCAGGATTATACCTTTTATACCCAGCTCTGACAACTAGCATCAGAAATATTCTAGAAGGAATTAAGGGGACGTAAGATTTAACGTCCCCTTAAACTATTATCCTGTGTATGGACTAGTGATTAGTTAAAACCAATCTAAAGTATACTGGAAGATTTTGCTCACATTACTCCGGTATCTGAATCACATTTAATTGCGTTAGATCCGACATCCGATTTGCTTTTATCATGCTGTTGGAAAGGGTGTATAAAACATCGTCGATGTATAGAATTCTTTCCACATTTTTATTGCTACTATACCAGTAGTTTCCTGCTTTTAAGTAATCCTCTTCACTTAAATGTGTTATTCTTCCCTTCAGCACAATTCCTTTGACAAGGTCTATATTATATACATAGGCCCCCTGAAAAGCGAACTTTCCGTATTCAGGGAAGGAATTACCTGATTTCTGTTTGTTTTGGGTTTCCATGACGGTTACAGGGAAGGCCATGAGCTGCTTTTCCTTTGAAAATAACAGAGCTTTATGATTTCTCAGCAACTCTGAGTCCGTGCCTCTGTCTCCGATTTTTATTGTGAACTTTTCTATTGGGTTATGAACATCTGATACGTCAAAAAGGGCGATTTTCATACCTAGATAAAAAGCGGTAGTACCGAAGGTGTTTCCATACATATCCTTTTGCTCAATTTCTATGGTATCCTTGCCGAAACCTATGATGTGGTTTTCATCGTAGGGATGAATATAATCGCTGTAACCGGGGATTTTCAAAGCGCCTAGAATGGTAGGGTTACATGGGTCTTTTAAATCTATGACGAAAAGGGGGTCTACTGTTTTAAAGGTTACCATATATCCCTTATCACCCATAAATCTGACGGAATATATCTTTTCTCCCGGAGCTATCCCTTCCAAACTGCCGATTATCTTCAGGTCTTTATCAAGTATATAGACATTGTTTTTAGATATATTATCATAACTGCGCCAGATAAATCCGGTGGTAGTGGCTATGCGAAAATACCCTTCATGTTCATCCAAAGAAAATTGATTCAATAAATTACCGGGTACCTCACCGTTACTGTTGAAGCTTATCTGTCCTCGGTTTAGTGTGAATTTATATATTTGTGTGTAGATGCTATAATCCGAAGCAATATGTTTTTTAATGCCGCTTGAGGGCATCACGGGCTGTGGTTCGGGTTCAACGCAACGGTTATCTGCAAGACTTACATATAAGTTTTCCGGTGAAGAGTAGATATTTTCACCTGCTCCCAGAAGGGTGTAGACATTGACCTCCTTATCCATCTCATCAAGATTAAGACCGGCCGCAATTAAGTAGTTGGGTTTTAGGCATTTGGGGAAATAGCGGATTTTATCGTATTTGATATTTTCAAAGTCATCCTTTACGGCTGTATCACGGTAAGAGGGAGTAGGGTTTTCGATGCCGTCTTCCAGCATAGAACAATTTATACCTTTATTGACTACAAGATATAATGATGAATTGATTTTTCTGGAAGCTACATAATTACCCTCAAGTTCAACCTCCCTGAGTTTTTTAATGTCGGTCTTCCGGCAGATATCATATATTATTGCCCTGACTGTGCTGCATGAATATCTGGGGGGATAAATATCAGGCGTTTTATTTTCTGATGGGAAAAAGGGTATCTGCTTATACGTAGAACCAATTACAACAAGGAAATTCTCGTCCAGATATAATTCCTGTGGGGTGAAACCCTCATCCTGAAAATCCAATGTGTTTACGATGTTCATGTTTGAGACGGGAAAAGCTTCTACCACGATCACCTTGCCTCGATTGACCTGATAGATGTACTTGCCGTCTGTCTTAATTAAGTCCGCCTCGTCAACACCCTCTACCTGCACATTCGTTCCCGAATAATCAATTGAATCCTTGGACGGCATTGCACCGGCTTCATTAGTTTTTTGCATGGTAGGAGCTATGGGAACCGCCATTTCTCGTGTAGCAAAATCATCATATATGGGCACAGTCTGTGTCTGAGCTAAAAGTTCTTTTAATTTTTCATAAGACCCAACCACCGGTAAATCTTCTTTTTCTATATTACTGTCAACCGAACTTGAAAAAGCCATGTTGGTGTTCATGAAAGAAAAAGCAACTAAGGCCGATAAAAGAAGTATTACGGAAATAAACCCAAAACTTCTTAATCTCTTCAAAGCAATACACCTCCTCGAAAAAATATTTCGAACATTTTACATATTAGACGATATAAGATAGAAATAAGTTCCCATTACTTAAGATAATTTACTAATATTTACAAGGTTAACTTAAATTATTTATTGACAGTACAGGTTTACCGTGATAAACTAAAAACAAAAGGGTTTATCCGAATAAACCAATCTGGAGGAATATTAGATGGAAGACCTGAAACTTTTTGATGCGGAATATAAATTCATGGATATTATTTGGGAACTTGAGCCTATTAACTCTACTGAGCTAACGAAAGTCTGTAGAAAAAAGTTAGGCTGGAAAAAGTCCACTACCTATACAATGATAAGAAAGCTATCTGAGCGTGGTATTTTAAAAAACGAAAACGCCACAGTTACTGTTATGGTGAAACGGGAGCAGGTTCAGAAATATGAGAGTGAGGTACTATTAGAAGATAAGTTCGATGGTTCTTTGCCTATTTTTTTAGCCACATTCCTACAAGATAAAAAATTGTCTAAAGAGGAAGCTAAGGAGATTCAGAAAATGATAGAGGAGGCTACAAAATGAGCAGATTATTTATTACTGTACTTAATATGAGCCTGACCGCAAGCTATGTGGCGCTGGTTGTCATAATTATTCGTATGCTGTTTGGAAAATCCCCGAAGATTTTCTCCTATATTCTTTGGGCAATAGTGTGGTTCCGGCTTGTTTGTCCCGTCTCATTTGAAAGTCCCCTGAGTCTGGTGCCAATTAAAAGTCCTATACCTTATGACATAACTACTTCAACAAATCCGATGGTAAGATTTGGCCTTAGAAGTGTAGATAATATATTAAATCAATCTATCAAGTCTTCCGTGCCTAATGTAAATCCTGCAGCAAGTGTAAACTCTATGGGTATTGTGATGGAAATTGCGGCAGTTATCTGGCTGCTAGGGATTGCTGTGATTTTATGTTATAGTATAGTATCGTATTTTAGACTTAAAATACGTCTTTCTACTGCAACCCTTTTCAAAGATAATATATTCGAAACTGATCGGATTAAGACTCCGTTTGTTCTTGGGTTCATCCGGCCAAAAATCTTTATACCAACAGAACTTGCCCAAAAGGAACTGGATTATATCTTAAAGCACGAACAAGTACACATCAAGCGTAAAGACTATATCATCAAACCTATGGCATTTCTGGCAGTTGTCCTGCACTGGTTTAACCCACTTGTATGGCTTTGCTATTTTCTCATGTCTAAAGATATGGAAATGTCCTGTGATGAAAGTGTTATTAAGCAATCAAGGGAGGACATAAGAGCAAGTTATTCACATTCTTTACTTTCACTTTCCGCAAAACAATCAGGCTTTTTAATTCCACTGGCTTTTGGAGAAAGCAATATAAAATCTCGCATTAAAAATGTGCTAAATTATAAAAAGCCTGTATTTTGGATAGTATTTATAGCTGTCGTCTTAGTAATAGTAGTATCAATAGCACTGATGGCAAATCCTCTTGACGGTGCAGGTTTTTTAAACACTCATGGAAAAGGGTTTTCAATAGCGTTTTTTAATCCTTTTGACAGTTTAACCGAGGCAGAGAAATTTTTGAAGTACAAAACAGATTATGTAGGAGATGCGCCTAAGGTTGCTGGCATTATATATCTGCTGGATTTTCCCGAAAAAGTAAACTATGATCATTTTGAACTTCACACCGATAGCACTCCTTATGCCGTTACAGTTCATTTAAAGACTGATACCCAGACAAGAAATTACTATACAGGAGCTTTACATCAGGCTCCTTTTAAGAAAAATGCTATTATTATGTTTTCGCTCATAGGCAATGTTGATTATATTAATTTTAATTTGACTGACGGGGAAAATGACTATCTTGTGCAATACACAAAGGATGGGGCAGATATGACCGCGGGAAAAGATGTGCGTGAGTTTTCACAAGAAAAACGTAAATTTGCACGACTTTTAAAAACGATAGATGATAAAGCGGAAAATTTTATTAAGGACTATTATAAAAAACATCCTGTTAGTTCGGTAGACAAGATAACTGAGTTATATAAAAGGCGTACATCAGTCGTGGACCCTTATAAAGCTGATGAGTCAGACCAAATTACCAATTTTGCGTGGGAAGTAATCAACCGGGACATTGCCTACTATGAAGAAAATCCGGAAGTGAAAATTATTGACAGCAAGATAACTAAGCTTAAACTGCTGGAAAGCTTTGATACTCTGGCGGAAATGCCCATAGATGTATACGCACTGGAATACCGTCTGCTGCCGGAAGATTTGAGCAAGGTAGTTTTGGCTGGCGGCATGGATGTAGATGAAGACGGATGGCTCAAGGAAACCTGCAGCATGGGCAGTCCTCTGTTGGTGGTATCGCGCAGTAACAGTTCAGCAGAGCTTAAAGGAATACTTTGGACAGGTGAAGTTTCAGGCAAGGAGTTAGAGACATCTGTAAAGGAGTTATTGGAACGCAATCAAGAAAAGTGATGAATGTGATTTTTTTAATGTTATAATATATATACCTGTTGGTGGGTGTAAACTAATTTTCAAGAGAGGAATACTTATGAATAATGTAGAGTTGAAAAATAAGGTATATTCGGTTGCAAATGACATATTAAAAAAAAGAACTTATATATCGCATGTAGATATACTAATAGGTATAGGTGTATTGTCGGTCGAAGACTATGAAAATTGGCGTTTTGGCCGTATACCATATCTTGAAAAAGTATGCAAAATCAATTTAAGTAAGCTTACCCTTATTAGAAAAGAACTCAAGGCATATGGTCAAAAGAAGAATATGAAACCATCCTGGACTGCATATAATAAGTGGGGTTCAAAAGGTAAGAAGATTCCTTTACAATTTAGTAAATCCGGAGTTTCAAGTATAGAAGAAGCATATGCAACACATTTTGTTCTAGTTACTAGGGAATAAAATAATAAATCAAATTTTATTTCTATTTGCATTTGGCACATCTATAGCGCTTTATTGGTCATTAACGTCTATTTTAAACTTTTACTTACTATATTTAATGCTATAATAGTTATACAAACAAAATCTTTAAATCTAAGGAGGTTGTGAGTTGTGACTTCCGATGCTATGTCAATTTCAAAAATTAAACAAAAGGCAATTCCCGTATTAAAAAATTATCCTGTAGATAAAGCAATACTTTTCGGATCCTATGCTAAAGGTAAAGCTACAGGAAAGAGTGATATAGATTTGTATATTGATACAAATGATAAGTTAAAAGGACTTGATTTTATTGAGTTACTAGAAATTCTTGTTGATACTTTAGATGCAGATATAGACTTAATTGATAAATCACATATAGAACCACATTCTTTAATAATTCAAGAAATTGAGAATGGGGGGATAGTTATATATGAAAAATCTAAAGATTATTCAAAAGATAATTAATTATATTGACTCTATATTAAAGTATACACATGATGTGGACTATATTGAGGGAACAATTGTTGAAGCTAAACAACTAGCTTCTTTTTTTTATAGTTTTTGTTTTAAGATGTCGGTATGGTATAATTATATGGTATAAAAAGTAAAATAATAAAGCCAAACAAGCAATTACCAATTGGCTTATTGAAGTTTAAGAAAGGGTGGAAACTATGACTAACTTACCTTCAAGGGAAGAAATACAAGATATTTACAAATGGAAGTTGGAAGATATATATCAAAATGAGGAGCTTTGGGAAAAGGATTATAATGAAGTAAAGCAACAAATAAGTGCCTTTGATGAATACCGCGGGAAAATCAATTCGGCCAAAAATCTTTTAGGTGTATTGAAACTCAAAGATGAAGTGGGAAGAAAAATTGACAAGCTTTTTACATATGCAAGGATGCGCATGGATGAAGATAATTCCCGGGCAAAGTATCAGGCATTGGCTGACAGAGCCATGGGCCTTTTAGTGGAAGTTTCAAGCAGTATCTCATTCATTGAGCCTGAAATACTATCACTTTCTAAAGAAAAATTGAAGACATTTACTGAGCAAAATAAAGAGCTCAAATTATATGAACATTATCTTACCAACTTATTGCGCATGAAGGAACATATTCTTGATGCTGACAGAGAAAAGATGCTTGCTGAAATGGGAGAAATAGCCGAGGCACCAGGAGATATTTTTAAAATGCTGGACAATGCCGATATAAGATTCCCTAAGATAAAGGATGAGAACGGAAATGAAGTTGAACTCACCAAAGGCCGCTATATAAAATTCATGGAGAGTGAAAATCGGGAGGTTAGAAAGTCGGCCTTTGAAGCATTTCACAACACATATAAGGGAATGGTAAATACCTTAAGTGCTACAACGGCTGCCAATGTCAAGACAAATATCTTTGTTAAAAATCAAAGAAAATTCGGTTCTTCACTGGAGGCATCACTTTTTGCCGATAATGTTCCAGTTGAAGTCTATGACAATTTAATAAATACCGTTCATCAACGATTGGATTTAATGCACAGATATGTCAGGCTTAGGAAAAAGGCTTTAGGCCTTGATGAAATGCATATGTATGACCTTTATGTGCCACTGGTGAAAGGTTACGATAAAAGTATAGATTATGAAGAAGCTAAACAAATGGTCATAGAAGGACTTGCCCCTATGGGAGATGATTACATCGGAATCCTTAAAGATGGATTTAATTCCGAGTGGATAGATGTATATGAAAATCGGGGTAAAACCGGTGGAGCGTATTCCTGGGGAACTTACGGCACACATCCCTATGTTTTGCTTAATTTTCAAGGCAAGCTAAACGACGTATTTACAATAGCTCACGAGATGGGTCATGCCATACACACACATTATTCTTTTGAAAATCAACCCTATGTTTATGCTCAATATACCATATTTGTAGCAGAAGTGGCTTCAACATGCAATGAAGCAATATTGATAAATTATTTACTGGAAAAAGCCGAGAAAAAAGAAGAAAAAATGTTTTTATTAAATCACTTTATGGAGCAATTTAAAGGCACCGTTTACCGCCAGACCATGTTTGCCGAATTTGAAAAGATTATTCACGAAAAGGCCGAGGGGGGAGAGCCTCTTAATGCCCAGGTGCTTCAAGAAATCTATCATGAGCTTAATGAAATGTATTTTGGTCCGGATATCCACATAGATTCTCTTATAGATTATGAGTGGGCGAGGATACCACATTTTTATAGCAGCTTTTATGTATATAAGTATGCTACCGGATTTTCAGCCGCCATTGCCATATCCAAGAATATACTGGAAAATGGAATGCCTGCTGTAGAGAATTATAAGAAATTTTTATCAAGCGGAAGTTCAGATTACCCGCTGGAGCTTTTAAAAAAGGTGGATGTTGACTTGACCAGACCAAAGCCAATAGAGGAAGCTCTTGATGTATTCGAAAAATTATTGGATGAGTATGAAACTTTGATATAAGATATAAAGAGCTCCATTTGCGGAAAATCGGTGGTTCCTGGGATGGAGCTTTTAATATTTTAAGACGGTGTTCAGACATTAGTTACGCATCTACGTATAAATAAATGAAACCTGAAACCTGAAACCGGAAGCAGGTTTTAGTCGGGTGGTTGTATGAATAGAGGAGAAACCGAAGAAAAGATAATTACTAGAGTCAAATCAGGAGATGACAAGGCTTTTGCTATTTTGTTTTGTTTGGCCTGAACTGCAAAAAGCCATTATTTCTTCACTTTCTGTAATAATAAAAGGGATGGTAGAGGGCATGGTTTATCTAGACTCAGTCATTGAAACTATCCTTCGTTTCTTTGTATTTGGATTTAGAATGTCGTTAGAAATAAAGGATATTACTGTAATAACAAGTAAGATTATGGCAGAGCTGATACAATACTACTCACGGGAAATAATAAGTAGCATTGCCATGTTTTTAATCGGTATAGTGCTCTTAATTAGGCTCCTTAATTCTGAAAAGGCTATAGGCACAAATTAAAGCTTATTTTTCAAAACAAGGTTTTGTTCCGGTTGAAATTAAGTACGGAGGGATATAAAGTGAAAAAACTCTTAGTGTTTTTGGTGATTTTGATATTACTGCTACCTTCAGCGGTTCTGGCAAATGATATGAACGATAGGATCCAGATTCAAGGGGACGTGAAGGTATTGGCAGATGAAATTGTAAGTGGCGATGCTGTAGCTATAATGGGGGATGTTACCGTTGATGGAAAGGTAATGGGTGATGCAGTGGCTGTGATGGGCGATGTCATCATAAATGGTGAAGTCATGGGTGATGTAACCGCCATCGGCGGACATGTTACTAGAAGTGATACCTCTAAAATCTACGGTAGAGTTACACAAATAGGTGTGGGTGAAGGTATCGGCCAAATGATACGTAACTTTACTCAATTTAGGCCGCGTTATAATTTCGGTGTAAGTTATGCCTTCTCTTCCATATTTAATATCGCACGTTTTCTGGGTACAATCGCATTAGCAGCACTTTGCATAATTCTGTTTCCCAACAGTGTAAAACTAGTGGCAAAGGCTGTGGATGTTCAACCCGGTCGAAAGTTACTTATAGGTTTATTAGCACTGCTGTTAACACCTGTTGTCATAGGGCTTTTGATAATAACCCTATTGGGAATACCTTTAGTTCCTGTGGCCATTTTATTACTGGCAGCTGCAGGATTCTTCGGGTATATAGGTATTAGCATATATTTAGGTAGAAAACTAAATGAGCAGTTTCACATTAAGCCCAGCATTTTCGTAGAGTACATCCTTGGTGCAGTGCTGTTGAGACTGTTGCATTTAATTCCTTTCGTGGGCTCTCTCGCATCCATTGTAGTACTGCTGTATTCTATAGGTATCACTACTGATACCCGTTTTGGAACAAAAATTGCAGAGTAGATTAATGATAGAAGACAAGGGAATTTAATCTCAGGTTCCAGAATGGTGCAGCCACTGGCCAAAAAATAAATGCAATAAGATATGTAAAAGAATACAATAAATGAGCATGGGGAAAATAGAATATAGCTGAGGAGGTGATGCCCTATGACTAAGCCCAGAGATCCCAATAGATTAATCCACGAGAAATCACCGTATTTACTGCAACATGCTCATAATCCTGTTGACTGGTATCCTTGGGGCGATGAAGCTTTTACAAGAGCCATGACAGAGGATAAGCCCGTGTTTCTCTCTATAGGCTACTCAACATGTCACTGGTGTCATGTAATGGCTCATGAATCTTTTGAGGATGAAGAGGTAGCTAGGCTTTTAAATAGGCATTTTGTATCAATTAAAGTTGACAGGGAAGAACGACCTGATATCGACCAGATATATATGAATGCATGCCATGCCATGACCGGACAAGGGGGATGGCCGCTTACTGTTGTGATGACACCCGACAAAAGGCCGTTTTTTGCCGGCACTTATTTTCCGAAAGAAAGCAGGTGGGGTCGCTCAGGATTAATGGATATTTTGCAGCAGTTGGTCAAAGCATGGGAAAAGGATAGAGGTCATATAAATTCTGTAGGAAATCGAGTAACTCAAATTTTACAAACTCAGTCAAAAGGAACTCCCGGCAAACTGGAAGAATCCATTCTGGAAGAAGCTTTTAATGGGTTTTATGTGAGTTTTGATGATAAATACGGTGGCTTTGGCACTGCACCAAAGTTTCCTACACCTCATAATCTGTTGTTTTTGCTTCGATACTGGCATAAAACCGGCAATGCAAAAGCACTGACAATGGTTGAAAAAACCTTGAAGTCCATGGCAAAGGGAGGAATCTTTGACCACATTGGCTTTGGATTTCATCGTTATTCCACTGATGAGAAATGGCTTGCCCCTCACTTTGAAAAAATGCTCTATGACAATGCTCTACTGGCCTATGTTTTCACTGAAGCCTATGAGGCTACCGGAAAAGCTTTGTATAAAGATATAGCTGGAAAGATTTTTACTTATATTCTTCGAGATATGACATCACCTGAGGGTGGTTTTTATTCCGCAAAAGATGCGGATTCCGAGGGGGTGGAAGGTAAATTCTATGTTTGGACTCCTGAAGAAGTCGTTGAAGTTCTTGGGGACCGAAATGGGCAATGGTTTTGCAATATTTTTGATATCAGTTTAAAAGGAAATTTTGAAGGCAAAAGCATACCCAACATGATTGATTCAGGTATAGTAGAGAATGACAAAGTGAACCGTTGCCGGGAAAAACTGTTTTCTGTGAGAGAAAAACGTATTCATCCTCATAAAGACGATAAGATTCTTACGTCATGGAACGGCTTGATGATTGCTGCTTTGGCCAAAGGAGCCAGGGCTTTCAAAGACGATAATTTATGTCGAGCCTCTGAAAAGGCAGTAGACTTTATATTTTCAAAACTTGTAAACAAAGAAGGTCGACTTTTGGCAAGGTACAGAGATGGCCATGCTGCTTTTTTGGCTTATCTTGATGACTATGCTTTTCTCGTTTGGGGATTATTGGAGCTGTATGAAACCACTTTTAATGCCCGATATTTAAAGCAAGCCTTGGAGTTAAATCAGGATATGCTAAACCTCTTTTGGGATGATGAAAGGGGAGGATTGTTTTTTAATGGGAAAGACAGTGAGGAACTTATCATACGTTCCAAGGAAATCTACGACGGGGCAATACCTTCAGGAAATTCTGTTGCTGCTTTTAATTTAATAAAACTTTCCCGTATCATCGGAGATATTAAGCTGAATGCAAGAGCTGAACAGTTATTCTCAGCTTTTGCCGAAAGTGTCTCATCACATCCTTCGGCACATGCTTTTTTGCTTACGGCTTTATCATTTGCCTTTGAGGTTTCAAAAGAGATAGTAATTGTGGGAAATGTGGACGGCAATGATACAAAGGCCATTATGGATAAAGTAAGATCATACTATATGCCCAATGCTATAACGATACTCAATCCGGGAGGTAAACAAGGCGAAGAACTTCAAAAGCTCATTCCCTTTATAGGAGAAATGAGGCCGGTAGACAAGAAGGCTACGGCCTATGTATGTCAAAACTATGCATGCCAAGCGCCTACGACGGATATAAGCGATTTGGAAGAAATTCTAAAAACACGGGCTTGTTATATATAACGAACCCACTGGGCATGCTCCTTTACAATTATGTTTAACGTCTTAAATCAGCAGCCAGCTTATGAGCGTAAAGCCCCTCCAATTCGGCGAGCTTCGATGCTACTGGGGCCAGCTCTCGTGCTCCTTCTTGTGTAATCTTTTGGTAGCTTACCACCTTTAAAAAGGTTCCGACCCATACTCCGCCGGTATACCGGGCTGCCCTAATGGTAGGTAGAATATGATTGGTACCGGAAACATAATCCCCCAAGACTTCCGCTGCCCAATTGCCTATAAAAAGGGAACCATAGTTATTCAATTTTGGAATTATTGTCTCCGGATTTGATATATGTAATTCAAGATGCTCAGGTGCTATTTCATTGGATAGTTCCACAGCTTCACTTACGTGGTCCACAAGATAGATCTCCCCGTTGCCTTCCCAAGCTTTACGAGCAATTGCCGCGGTTTGAAGCTGACACAGAAACTCTTCTAAATAACCGGTCACATTTTGAACGAGTTTGTCATCAGTGGAAATCAATATACCTCGGGCTTGCGGATCGTGCTCAGATTGTGCCAAAAGATCCGCTGCTATGAATTTGGGATCTGCTGTATCATCAGCAATTACAAGGACTTCGCTGGGGCCGGCGATAAAGTCAATTCCAACATCACCGCTGACCTGCCGTTTGGCTTCTGTCACCCATTGATTTCCCGGTCCTACGATAATATCCGCCGGGGTTATACTTTGGGTACCGAAGGCCAAGGCTCCAATTGCATGAGCACCGCCCATACAATAGATTTCAGTAGCTCCAGCTATATCCATGGCAACTACCGTAGCGGGATTAATAGTGCCGATGGAACCATCCGGTGGAGAGCATGCAACAATTCTTTCAACTCCTGCTACTCGGGCAGGGATAATTGACATCAAAGCTGATGATGGAAGAGGATAACGACCGCCTGGTACATATGAAGCAGATGAAGAAATAGGAAGGATGTTATGACCAAGTGTGATACCCGGTGATAACTCAACTTCTTTAGGTAAGATAGCCTCTTTCTGAATTAGAGCGAATTGCTCAATCCGCCGGGCAGCGTTTTTTATTGCTTGAATAACCTTGGGATCCAGATTTTTATAGGCGGATTTAATCTCATTTTTTGTTATTTTAAGACTGTCACCTTTAAAACCGTCGTATTTTTCGCAGAAGTTAAATAAGGCTGTATCACCTTTGTTCTGTATTTCGGAAAGAATGTCAGATACTCCCTCCCGAAGTTTGATATCGTCAACGTAATCAATTGTGTGATTCGGTTTTTTTATCGGTTTAATACTCAATTTGACTCCCTCCCGGATAAACATCATTAAATAAGATAATTTTAACATGTTAACGCAATAAAGGATATATAACCTATTTTACAATGTTTTAACAAAAAATAAAAGCCTAAACAGTAACTTTCTTTAAAGATTCAGTTTAAATTTAGCTGTATTAAACCGTCAATACTGTATTTGGTGTTTTACTTTCCTACCTGTACAGTTTCTTGAACTGCCTTTACCTGTTTTAGCAACGGGCCTAAGTTTTATATCAATACCATAAAAGCACTCCTGCAAATACACATCCAATTTTGTCTACTTTATGTTCCACAACCTTGACTTTTATTTCTGCTAAGGTTTTATTTCGCATTTTAAAAGCTTCGGCCAGCATTATTCTCACCTGTTCTTCAGC
Source organism: Tepidanaerobacteraceae bacterium (assembly GCA_028706065.1). Taxonomy (GTDB): domain Bacteria; phylum Bacillota; class Thermosediminibacteria; order Thermosediminibacterales; family Tepidanaerobacteraceae; genus JAQWCA01. The sequence continues at coordinate 3,107 of JAQWCA010000018.1, read as the reverse complement.
CGTAGTTTTGTCAAACTCTCCGGAAACCTCCATAATCATGCCAAAACTGCAATCATTAGGAATACCTACACCCACAGCTGCTGAAATGACTGTTCCTGGAGCATCGCTGTCTATAGCCCCATAAGCTGTTGGAACAAGATTGCCCGGAGGGATAAAAAGATTTTCTTCATAGACTGCCTTCGGTGGTAAGACACTGCTCACTCTTAAAAGATTCAGGTTTCCCGCTCCGGCATCAAGCAATGCACCGTCAAAAGCATTGAGCAATGTTGACCCCTCAGAACTTCCTGCTACTAATTTAAATTTCGTAGGTATAGGGAGCATAAAAAAAACCCCTTTTCATATAATTTTATGATTATTATATTTATATGAAAAGGATACCATGAGTGTGAAATATTTTCAATTGTATTCAGGAGTTTGAGCGGGAGAATCACCGGCATAATATCGTTTAATACCCTCTTCAATACATTGTGCCATCTTTTTTTGAAAGGTGGGGTCCTGTAATCTTTTACGATCCTTGGGATTTGACAAAAAACCCATTTCAACCAAAACAGCGGGCATTGGGCACTCTCTTAAAATGTACAAATCCTGTGGAAGGGCTTCTCTTATATTTTCCGGGTCCATGTTTTTCAATTCTTCCTGAATGAGCAAAGCCAATTGTTTACTCTCAGATTTCTGAGGGTTATAAAAACATTGTGCTCCAAAATATTGGGGATCAGGGTATTTATTCGCATGAATACTGATTAAAATATCGGCTTGAGATTTTGCAGCAAGGTCTATACGGCGTTGGAGTTCCTTGCAGTTAGATACCTTTTCCATTGTTTCTTTGTCCCGCGTTAAGATGACATTGAATTTTTGTTTTTTGAGCATATCTTTTAGCTGTACGGCAACAGCCAGATTTATAGGACTTTCTGTAACACCGGTTTCCTCATGGATTGCACCTTTGTCGATATTGCCATGTCCCGGGTCAATTGCCACTGTCTTCCTTAGGCCGAATAATTTCAATGCCGGCAATGATCGTGTTATAAAAACATTGTAGCTAAGCCCCATGATAATAATGGCAAGAATAAGGGAAGCTATCCGATATTTTTGTTTTTTTAACAAGCATAATTCACCTACCCTTCTTTTTATGTTATCCAACTCTTTTTAAAACAACTAAAGGAGTCTGCTGGTCATCATTCCCGAGAGGATTGTCACGCAGTATCTCTATTATTTGCTTTTCTGAAATTTCACCGGAAATAGCCAAAATATCTACACATTTAAGATCGTTGATATCGGCTATAGCGGTAGTTATGCCGGTCTTTTTATATATTTTATCAGTGATTTCTTTTGGCTTTTTCGGCCCTAAGACTATGCAGCGGTCAAAAGGCGGCAAAGTTCCGGCTATATCATCGATTTTAGCCAGTTCTCTTCCGGCAACTCTGTAAAAATCTCCGGAGCGACCCACTGCCTTACCGAGGGCTGCAACTATGGCACCCAGTAATACTCTGAATTTACCCACTTCATTTATGGCTAGCTGCATTGCTTGTGGGGTAGCCAAACTGCCGTCTTTGTGGGGAAATTTTGATAAAAAACGGGCGAATATACCGCTTTTCACTGAACTTGAAAGGATGGCCCGACCCTGGGAAATTGCTACTGGGCTTTCAGCTACGACAATTATGTCACCGTGTTTGGCAATCGTCGAAGTATAGCCTATCACTACCTCAACAATATCATCTTTTTCAGTTATTAAATGGGTTCGTATGGGTATAGGGGCCCACTGGAAGTTGTGTTTTCCCATTATGAAAACCTCCCGCTCTTAGATTTTTATTCATATATTCCAATTTTAGAAGTATTGAAGGGTCACCAAAGAAAATATTTTTGAATAAAATAATATTGTGGCTTTTGAGAGGAGGATTTTATGAACTCCGGAATTACTAATGTTTATGTTACAACTTCTGATTGCTCTACTTTAGTAGTGGAAGCAATAACTCCCTTTAGATATACCATAAATAAAACTCTTCGAAATGCTTATGAAATTAACTTGGGCTGTAAACTTATAATGGCACCGGATACAATAAGAATCTTTGATGGTCTGGTAAACACAGTTACAGTAATAGAAAAAAAGGATAAGTCTTTCATTTTGGTTAATCTAGAATATCCATCTTCTTATCGAGTAAAATTAGAGCAAGGAGTTTTACAAAAATTGACTATATTCTTCGACTGGTCTTTCATAACAAATATACTCAATAATAAAGTAATCATTATTGACCCTGGACATGGAGGTAGAGACTTAGGTTATCGCGGATATATAAACTTATTGGAGAAAAACGTAGTAATTGATATAGCTAATTATCTAAAACAGAGGTTAAACTTTTATGGTGCTCATGCTATAATGACCCGAGAAAAGGATATTACCATGAACTTAACGGACCGAATAGAGACGGCATTGTTGTTGGAGGCCGATATATTCATAGGACTACACACCAATTGGGACTCTGATAAGTACGTAAACGGTGCAAAGGGAACATATAAGGGGGAAAAAGGTCAATTGCTTTGTGATAATATCATTGAGGAACTCGGGAAAAAACTGAGACTTCAAAATCTTGGTATAAGAGAGGATGCTAATTTGTGTGTCATAAAGGAAAATCACTATGTAAATAAAATACCTCATGTGAATATTGAAGTATGCACTATTTCAAATCCGGTAGAAGAGGGGTGGTTGAGAAGCCCTGTGTTTAAAGAGAGAGTTGCCGTTGCTATTATGAATGGTATAGTTAGATATATAGTTTGGCATGCTCGTTTGTAATTCCATAGTTTAACAGTTTGATAGTTTCGATGTTTGACTAAATTTAAAATCGTAGGTTGTTATATTTACCAATAATGGGTAAAATATAGACAACCTATCCAGCGGAATTATTTGGATATATTATGGAGGTAGACATGGCTTTTAATGAACATTTGTTGGAATTTATGAGGAAACAAGCTTACAAACCTATGAATGAAGGAGAACTTATCTCAGCTCTAAATATTGACCACAGCGAAATAGACTTTCTTATTAAAGCTCTTGATAATATGGAAAAAAACGGTCTAGTAGTTAAAAACCGTCGGGGAAGGTATGGTGTTCCCGA
>JAQWCA010000198.1 GCA_028706065.1 Tepidanaerobacteraceae bacterium | reverse complement strand
TATAATACATAATGGGATAGATCTATCTAAATTTGATAATGTATTACCGATTTTACGCAAGGAGCTTGGCCTCGATTCAGATATACCAGTTATAGGGATGGTAGCACGATTGGTACCGGAAAAGGGTTACGAATATGCGATAAATGCCTTTTATCAAGTGTTGAAGGTGTATTCTTCAGCCAGATTGGTTATTGTAGGCGATGGACCCCTTAAAAGACACCTAAAAAATATATGTGTTAAACTTGGCATAAAAGACAAAATATTTTTTTTGGGTTATAGGCGTCAGGTGGAAAATATCGTAGCAGATTTTGATGTTTTTATCCTTCCTTCAATAAGTGAAGGTTTGGGGTTGGCTTTACTTGAGGCTATGGCATTGAGAAAACCGGTTGTAGCCAGCGAAGTGGGTGGTATACCGGAAGTTGTCAAGAACAATATAAATGGTCTATTGGTGCCTCCAGGGAATGATCGGTATTTAGCTGATAGAATAATAGAAGTTTTATCAAATAATGTAATGTCAAAAGCTATGGGCATAGAAGCCCAAAAGACAGTGTCTGAAAGGTTTTCCTCCCAGAATATGATCAAAAAAACTGCGGAAATATATGCACAAATTCTAGGAAATACGAAAGATTTAGATGCCATGGGGTTGCACAATTAGGGGGATTTATCTCTATGAAAAAAGGAGAAAGACTAATGCGAAGAGTACTGGTTTCCGGTTATTATGGTTTTGGTAATGCCGGGGATGAAGCCATACTCATGGCTATCGTTGAGTCACTCAAAAAGTTAAAAAGTGATATCGAAATTACAGCTCTTTCGGCAGACCCCTTGAAGACTCGGAAAGACTATGGTATTAACGCTGTACAAAGAACGAGCCCAGTGGCGTTAATAAGGGAGATATCAAGAGCTGACTTAGTGATAAGTGGTGGTGGGGGTCTTCTTCAGGATGTCACAAGTAATCGGTCAATTCCCTATTACCTTTTTATTTTGTATCTGGCTAAGAGATTGAATAAAAAAGTAATGTTTTATGCTAACGGTGTGGGACCGGTGTTTAGAGATTTCAATAAGCGTATGATTAAAATTGTAGGGAATATGGTAGACCTTATAACAGTGCGAGATGAGCAATCCCGACAAGATTTTGAAAATCTTGGCATTTCAAAACCCCCTATAATTGTAACGGCAGATCCCGCTTTCGCACTCGAATCTATCAGTAATGCAGATGGATATAAGATGCTAAAAGAACTGAATATAAATCTTGCAGAGCAGCATCCAAGAATAGGAGTGTCTGTTCGACAATGGAACTTGAATAAAAGCCGAGAGGTAATAGCTGAGGCTTGTGATTATCTGATAAAAAGCCGTAAAGCGGATATTATATTTTTACCCATGCATTTCCCCAAGGATTATCATGAGTCTTTAGAAATTATGAAATTAATGAAGGAAAAGGCCAGAGTTGTTCCTAAATTCATGGGGCCTCAAGGAGTTTTATGGCTATGTGGGAAGATGGACCTGATATTTGGCATGCGACTTCATGCTTTGATTTTTGGTGCTATGATGGAAATACCGTTGGTTGGCTTGGTTTACGATCCAAAGGTTGAATATTTTCTTGAGAGAGTAAACCAACCATCGGCAGGAAAACCCGGTGACCTAGACTTAGTTGCACTCTGTGATTTGCTCGAAGGAGCGCTGAATAACCGGCCCCAGAGCAAGAAACAGCTACAGCAGAAAAAAGATGAACTAACAGTGTTGGCAAGGGAAAATGCAAAACTTGCTATAGGTTTACTGGAGGAAACATAAATGATTGTAGATAAAAGGGACCGGGTAAATATTTTTGGAGTGCTTTTAGACCGTGTTGATTATTGCGAAGCTTGCCGAAGAGTGGAGTTTTTTTTACAGGCCAATAATAGTAGAATTATAATTACCCCAAATGCAGAAATTATCATGGCAGCAAGGCAAGATCGGGAATTAAAAGCAGCACTGAACAAGGCTGACTTATGTTTTCCTGACGGTATCGGTGTTACATTGGCTGCAAAAATTTTAGGGAAGCCTCTTACAGGAAGAACTACCGGGTTTGATTTTATGATGAAGATCCTCAATATTGCAGATATAAAACGCCTTAAGCTGTTTTTACTGGGAGGAAAGCCGGGTGTTGCTGAAAAGGCCGGGGAGAAAATAAAAGAAATGTATCCCAATGCAGAAATTGTGGGAGTTCATCATGGGTATTTTAATGAAGACAAAGAAACAAAAATAATAGAATCAATAAACGAAAAAAAACCTGATATTTTACTTGTAGCTATGGGTTGTCCTAAACAGGAATTATTTATGATGAGAAACAAAGAAAAGCTACAGTTCAAAGTAGCCATGGGAGTTGGAGGTAGCCTGGATGTCCTTTCAGGCACGGTGCTCAGAGCTCCGGTATTTATGCAGAAGGCAGGCCTAGAGTGGTTATATAGGCTTACAACTCAGCCTTCTCGATTTAACAGGATGAAAGTGCTGCCTTTATTTTTAATTGAAGTTATTTGGCACAGAATCCTTTATGGGTGTAATTACAAAAATTTGCGAACAAATATAAAACGTTAAAGTAATATAAAATAAAGAAGTGATGATATGAAGTTTAAAACTCTGTTTTTTGATTATATTCAGATTGTTTTAGGGTGCTTCATAAGTGCTTTAGGACTTACAATGTTTCTTGTCCCCAACAAGGTAGCTGCAGGTGGTGTCAGCGGTCTCGCTACAGTTATGCATTATCTTTTCAAATGGCCCGTAGGATGGACCATGCTTGCCCTCAATATTCCACTATTTTTTGCAGGAGTGGTTTTCCTTGGAAAAGGTTTTGGTATAAAAACCTTGGTTGGGGGACTGCTCTTTTCTATATTTACTGAAATTACCGCAGATTTCCCCGTATTGACCCAGGACTTGATGTTATCTACCGTATATGGAGGAATTATTTTAGGCCTTGGAATGGGTATAGTATTTAAAGTCAGGGGCTCTACTGGCGGAACTGATTTAGCTTCTATGATTTTAAACCGCTTTATACCATCAATAAGCGTCGGACAAGGCATCCTAATTGTTGATTTTTTTGTAATAATTTTAAGCGGTATAGCCTTTAATTGGGAACTGGCTATGTACGCATGGATAGCTTTGTTCATAAGTAGTAAAGTTATAGATCTTATTCAAGAAGGATTTAATTATGCCAAGGCAGTCTATATAATCTCCGTAAAGTCTGAAGAAATATCAAAAAAAATATTAACTGAAATGGAGCGAGGAGTAACTCTTTTAGAAGCGAAAGGTGGATATACAAGCCATAATAAATATGTTTTACTTTGTGTTATAACTCGTTTGGAAGTATCCAAACTTAAAAATATAGTTTATCAGCTAGACCCCCAGGCTTTTGTAATAGTGCATGATGTACACGAAGTTCTGGGTGAAGGATTTAGTTACAAAGATAGCTAAAATTACATTAATTCAAGGAGTGATTTTCAAGATGAGTATATCTTGCGAAACGATTCAAGGACTTAATACGAAGGCACGCACTATTCGACGCCACATTGTCGAGATGGTAGCTGAAGCAGGTTCAGGTCATCCCGGAGGGTCTCTGTCAAGTGCAGATATTCTTACGGTATTGTACTTTCATGTAATGAAAGTAGACCCCCAAAATCCTAACTGGCCCGAAAGAGATCGATTTGTATTGTCAAAGGGTCATGCAGCTCCGGTATTTTATGCCGCCTTAGCTGAAAAAGGTTTTTTCCCTAAGGAAGAGCTGTTAAAACTGCGTAAAACAGGTTCTATATTGCAAGGGCATCCTGACATGAAAGTAATCCCCGGTGTTGATATGACTACCGGTTCCTTGGGGCAGGGTTTATCGTGTGCCAATGGTATGGCACTTTCTGGGAAACTGGATAACAAGTCCTATAGAGTATATGCTATAATGGGTGACGGTGAAATTGAAGAAGGACAGATTTGGGAAGCCGCCATGGCTGCAGCCCATTATAAGTTAGATAATCTGACGGCCTTTGTAGATAATAACGGTCTGCAAATAGACGGTCCAATTAAAGAAGTTATGTCACCTGAAAGCATTCAAGAAAAGTTTAAAGCTTTTGGCTGGAATGTAATAGATATAGATGGTCATGACAGAAAGCAGATTATCGAAGCTAGTGAACAAGCAAAAAGCGTGAAAGCTAAACCAACTGTAAGATTAGCAAAAACAATAAAAGGTATAGGTGTGCCCTTTATGG
>JAQWCA010000197.1 GCA_028706065.1 Tepidanaerobacteraceae bacterium | reverse complement strand
ATTATATTATCGCTAATATTATATAAGTACCGTTCCAGTTGTTCACGGCTCAATGAATTATAAGCATGATAAACCAATTTCTTGTTTTCCAATAAATAGTTTGCTGACTGTAGGAAGCCTTGCTGCCAATTATTGTAGGTTTTATTCTCATCTATTACCTGTTTTGCTTCTGTTATGAAAATCCAATCCATTAAATCATAAACATCTTGAAAATGATAATAGAAAGTGTTACGATTAACACCGCATTTATCAACAATATCTTTAATTGTGATTTTATCAAGAGTAGTCTGATTAAGAAGTTTCATAAAGGATGCTGCCAAAGCCTTCTTCGTTATTTCCGACATTATTTTACCTCCTCGCTTTAAGGGTGAAGCCAATCGCGTTCTTTCATCGGCTTTCTTTTATATGATACCACATTTTGCTTTGTATGCCGCTGAAATTGACGGAGGCCATAAAAGAATAGGGGCTCATTATCATACTGAGGGGAAAGAAATCTATCAGATAGTCGAAGCCAAAGGAAAGATGCATATCGGAATACCCAAATCAGGTAATGAAGTGGATTGGAATGAGCCAGCATTGGAAAATACAAGTTCTGAGAAATTAAATCAGCTAGGTCACAGGGACGGGACCATTGAATAAAGCACCTATATTCAAGCAGCTCGGGGAGGAAGTATTAGAAAGCATTCAGTAAGGGGATGTTTCGCTTGTTGTGTCAAGCAAAATGGCACATGAATAAAAAAGAACCGTCCCGAAATATTCACTAAATAAATCTTATATATTTTGGAAGTCCGTTTACATAGGGGACTTTTACCTGACCCTGAATGAGAGGTAACATATAATCTATGGCTTCTTTGGTAACCCAGCGGTTTTTATTGTCTATCCATTCCAGAGGGAAAGGTTTAGTGTGGTTGGCCACTTGAGATAAGGGAACGGCACCGGGTTCAAAACCCTTGTCTGTCTTCCGGATGGATATCATTATATCACTTACACCATTCATTATTTTATCCACTCCGGTTTTACCCACCATAACGGCGGTATCATTGTCCACCTGTGAAACTGTATGAGCTGCACACCTTTGAATAATGGACAGTTCTATAACTTTAACCCGCTTTGAGATATTTTGATTTACAAGATGCTCCAGATAACGGCCTATGCCGCCCATTTGTATATTGCCAAAAGCGTCGGCTTTAGCCTCACGAAGGTGAGCGTAATTGCCGGATTTATCCTTTAAACCTTCGGAGGTTACAATAAACACCTTACCCATATTCTTAAAAACCCGTTCCACATCACTTAAAAAACTGTCTTTTTCAAAGGGCACTTCAGGCAGATATATCAGATGTGGCGAATCAACAATTTCATCTTTGGCTAATGCACCGGCGGCAGCTAAAAAGCCACTGTCCCTACCCATGACCTCTACAATTGTAACGATATTCTTGTCATAAACCTCAGCATCTAAAGCCATTTCCCGAACATTTGTGGCAATAAACTTAGCAGCACTGCCGTATCCCGGACAAAAATGAGTGTTAGTAAGGTCATTGTCAATGGTCTTTGGTATGCCTATGATACTGATGTCTCGACCTGTTTTCTTCATATGTTCCGATAACCTATGAGCGGTATCCATGGAGTCGTTACCTCCAATACAGAGGAAATAGCCTATCTGATACTTATCAAAGGTTTCGGATATTTTTTGAAAATCTTCATTCTCAAGCTTGTGTCGGCAGGAGCCAAATGCTGCTGATGGTGAAAACTTTAAAAGATTCAAATCATTTTCATCGATATCGGTCATATTAATCAAATTATCTTTTAGTATTCCTTCAACACCGAATTTTGCTGCAAATATTTTAATTCCGTATTTTTTCGCTTCACTTATAATACCATAGCAACTGGCATTGATAACCGATGTGGGCCCTCCTGATTGGGCAAAAATTAAATTCTTTTTCACAAATTCCACTCCCCCTCTACAATTTTTAGATATATTATTGAGTTTAGTAATACTTTACCTTTGTGCATTGGATATGAGTTTTCTTTATTATAGCATGGGATTAATAGGTAAACAAGGTGAAGCGGTTTTACTACTCTTACGATTTTCCTCTAACGATCTTGACAAAACTGATTCAGAAGCTTATCATGAATGTAAATTCATAAAAATGAATCATGATTCAACAACGGAGGTTCCGGAAGGTGACTAAAACAATAACAAGGGATGTTAAAGAGAATATTTTTGAAGCTGCTATGTCATTATTCAGTCAAAACGAATACAAAAAAGTCGATATGAAAATGATTGCCCAAAAATCCGGAATTGCAGTAGGAACTTTATATAACTATTATGAGAATAAAAATGAACTATATATTGAGATTCTACGAAGGAGTTTGGAACAAATCTTTGTCAAACTTGGCAAGATAGACGAAATGCACATATCTTCCAAAGAAAAACTACAGAAATGTATTGAGCAATTATATACTGATATAGAAATTGCGAAAGGTCTAGGGAAAAAACTTGTATTGGCAAATGTTAACGATCTCAATGAAGATGAACGAATAATAGGGTTTAAGAAGGCCCTCGTTTTAAATTTAGAAAAACACATAGGATCTATCGATAAACCGGAGAAATATAAATGTCAATCCATTGAAAGGAAGGTAGCCGAAGTTCTGCTTTTGACGATCATCCTACTGATAGATACTTATCCACAAGACAGAACGGAGAATATAGAGTTTTTGATTGATATGCTAAATTCCTTTACAAAATGAGTAACCTGGGGAGGGGTAATACTTATGAGAGGTGAAATGCCAGAATTTATTGTTGAAAATATTTTTACCAGTTTTTTAAATTTTGTAATAATTTACTTTGTGTTTAAGTTTACAATGAGCGTATTTCTTGCATATAAAGTTTATAGTCAAGAAAAGCGGGTAGTCAGCCAAAAAAATAAAACTGATGTAAATCATAACAATAATACATCGATTGAAGATGATAAAGGTCACAATCTGGATGTAATTCATGACAATGTGTGTGATACCTTTGTTTTAAAGGAAGATGCTTACATTGCAGTCATAGGAGAAGAACGACATTATTTTTGCAGTTGGGAATGCAGACAAAAGTATCTGGATAATATAAAGAAGAACCAAAGTCAGAAAAATAGACAAAAATTTGAAAATATGGTATAATTATTGTCACTAAAATAAAATATCTGCCAGCTAAATCCAATTTGGAGCGGAGGAACCAAGAGTTTGGGGCGAATCCTTAATTTTATTTAAGGTAGGATACTCTTTCATCCGAGCCCGTCAGCTAACTCCGTAAGCTTGAAAGAGAGGGTAATTTAAAGTTAAAGATAACCTCTTTAACTTTATTTTTTTTAAAAGCTGGGGGATAGAAAAAAAAGAGGGAGGGCACATGAATAAGAAGTTATTTAAACAGTTAAGTGTAGTTACGATCATCATACTTATGTTTACTTTTGCTGGGTGCGGATCAAAAGATGCTATCGTCGAGGATGACGGGGGGACCATTGTTATTGCATTACCAAGGGATATTCCAACCTTAGATCCTGCTAACCATAGGTTAAGGGAAGCAGAAAATGTCATAAGAAATATTTTTGATGGTTTGATTACAAAGACTTATGATGGTGAAATTGTTCCTGAAATTGCTGAATCTTGGGAAATAATCTCTGACACAGAATGGGAATTCAAAATTCGTGAAGGGGTAACATTTCATAATAAAGATCCATTAACAGCTGATGATGTAGTATTTTCCTTTGAAAGGATTATTAAAGAAGGTGCAATGGAAGGTCATACATCACCAAGAAAAGGATTGATGGGTTCAACTTCTGATATCTATAAAGTCGATGATTATACCGTAAGATTTGTTATGGATGAACCGAACCCAACATTTTTGCACGGAGTGGTTCACCAGCAAATTATACCTAAGGGCTACTTCGAAGAAGTCGGAATAGACGGATTTTTAGAACATCCTATTGGGGCAGGACCATTTAAATTTGTGTCAGGAAGCCTTAATGATCAAATTATCTTAGAAAGATATGATGATTATTTTGGCGGTTCTCCTAAAATTCCGCCAGTTGGCCCACCGGCACTACGAAGAGTCATTTTTAAAGTGATACCGGAAACTTCAAGTGCAATTGCTGCTCTTAAAAATGGTGAGGTGAACATAATTTCCACTATTCCACCGGATATGGTAGAAAATCTAACAGCAGATCCTAATGTAAATGTGAAAACTGTTCAAGG
>JAQWCA010000196.1 GCA_028706065.1 Tepidanaerobacteraceae bacterium | reverse complement strand
TGGACTATGGAAAAGGTAGCAAGAAAAATCATTTCCAGAAAGGAAGAGGGCAAGCCCTTTAGTATCGTCGTAGTAGCCGAAGGTGCAAAAACTCCCAAAGGTGAACAGGTAGTAAGGGAAACAATAGAGGGAAGTGGTGATCCTGTTCGCCTTGGGGGTATAAGTCATCTCATAGCCCAGATGGTTGAAACAACTACGGGGTTTGAAAGCCGGGCAACGGTGTTGGGTCATTTACAAAGAGGGGGTTCTCCGTCACCCTTTGACCGAATTTTGGCCACCCGTTATGGTGAAGCCGCTGCAAGGCTTGCATTATCCGGTGAATACGGAAAAATGGTATCACTTAGAAATGGACTGGTTACTTCATTAGCCTTCGGGGATATCCCTTCAGGGTGCAGAACTGTACCTGCAGACCACGTGTTGGTAAATGCCGCTAAAAATATAGGGATCAGCTTCGGAGACTAATTACCAACCGCGTTCGGCATAGCGGTCTTCAAGTTTATCTATTTCCAAGCTTTTCATAGCCTCTCCCAAGTCTTCTGAAATCTCAGCTAGAATATCAGGGTTTTTGTAGTTGGCAACAGCCTCTACTATAGCCTTTGCCATTTTGTCGGGATTAGCTGATTTGAATATCCCAGACCCTACGAATACTCCATCACATCCTAGTTGCATTAAAAGGGCTGCATCGGCAGGAGTTGCAACACCCCCTGCGGCAAAGTTTACAACCGGGAGTTTCCCATCTTTAGCTACAAATCTTATCAGGTCAAAGGGAGCTCCCATCTCCTTAGCAACACTCATTAGCTCTTCTTCGGGCATGTTGGAAAGTTTTCGTATTTGCCCCAATACGGTGCGAATATGTTTTACGGCTTCCACAACATTGCCGGTACCTGCCTCACCTTTAGTCCTAATCATAGCGGCCCCTTCTCCTATGCGGCGAAGAGCTTCTCCCAAGTTTCTGGCACCACATACAAACGGAGTGTTGAATTTAGTTTTATCAATATGAAAAGCTTCGTCAGCAGGTGTCAAAACTTCACTCTCGTCTATGTAGTCAATCCCCAATGCCTCCAAAATCTGAGCTTCCACAAAATGTCCGATTCGGCATTTGGCCATTACTGGAATAGATACCGTTTCTTTTATTGCCTTAACAATCTTAGGGTCCGACATACGGGCTACGCCACCCTGTTTTCTTATGTCGGCAGGCACCCGTTCCAAAGCCATGACAGCTACGGCTCCGGCTTGTTCAGCGATTCTCGCCTGCTCTGGGGTAGTCACATCCATGATGACACCGCCCTTTAATTTTGCATTGATTTTGTGAATCATAAAAATTTCTCCTCCTTATTCTCACAATAGATAAAATGTGGTATAATTAGTGTATCGGTACAATAATTGTTGTGCAGCTGATCTTGAATCCAAGCAATACCTTGTAATTATTGTGCCGAATCTTACCGTTGGTTTTATTTGTACGTACATAATTATGCCATTTGACAAAGTGTTTGTCAATACATTTTTAAAAATATTTGCTACGGAGGGCTTTATGAATAGATTTGTATCGATACAAATTGATAGAAACGTGGAGAAACCACTCTATATTCAGATTTTTGAAGGATTGACAAAGCTCATTGAGGAAGGGACTATAGCTTCCGGAGAAAAGCTCCCTCCCATTCGCCGCATGGCCTCTTTTTTCAATGTTAATGCAGTGACGGTGGTCAATGCCTATAAACAATTGGAAAACCTAGGATATGTAGATTCCCGTGTTGGCAGCGGGACCTATGTAAGGTTTTCTCCTGAAAGGGTTGAATCTGAGGATTCTAATGTTTTCGAAGAGGTTTCGGGCTTTTCGGAAGAAGCTTTAGAGTCAATACATTTTAAAGGAGATGTATCTATTAGATTTGATTTCGCCAGTGCTTCCATTCCTCCAAACTATTTTCCAGTAAAAGATTTTAGGAATGTTATAAATGAAGTTTTAGACCGGGATGGCGGATATGCCTTAGAATATCAGGAAAGCAGCGGGTATCAGCCACTTCGGGAATCGATTAAAAGCTTTATGGAGATTCAACATGATTTGAAAGTTCCTCTAGACGAAATACAAATAATATCCGGCGCTCAACAGGGTATAGATATTTTGGCAAAAGCTTTTATAAATTACCGGGATGTGGTTTTTGTAGAGGCTCCTACCTACCCCGGTGCAGTCAATGCTTTTAAATCCCGAGGTGCCCATATTATTGAAATCAATATGTCGGAAGATGGGGTTGACCTTAAAGATTTAAAAGAAAATATAAAGAAAAATCCACCAAAACTTTTTTACACAATGCCCGTTTTTCAAAATCCCACCGGCCATTCTTATAGTTATAAAAAAAAGAAAGAGCTTGCAGCTCTTTCTAAAGAATACGATTTTTATATAATTGAAGATGATCATATAAATGACCTCTATTATGATAAAAAACCCACTCTGTTAAAGGCTTTTGACGACGATAGCAAAGTCTTTTACATTAAAAGCTTTTCAAAACTGTTTTTACCCGGACTTCGCATGGCTTTTCTGTGGATTCCACAGCATCATTTTGATAAAACAGCCCTCGCCAAATATTCCTCGGATATTTCTTCCTCGGGTCTTTCTCAACGGGCTATGGATCTGTTTTTAAAAAAAGATCTCTGGTCAGGTCATGTGGAGCGCCTACAAAAACTTTTTTATGACAAATGGCAAAAAGCAGGCCAGGCATTGGAGAAATACATGCCTGAGAATGTAAGATATTACCGTCCACAGGGTGGCCATTTTTTCTGGGTTAAACTTCCTAAAGGCCTTTATTCCATGAATCTTTATAATGAAGCATTAAAAAGCGGTATTTCTATAATGCCAGGAGACCTTTTTTATGTAAACCAAAGACCTTCAGAAAGTTTTCGGCTAAGTATTGCAAAGATTCGAGCTCAGGATATTGAAGAGGGAATTGCGCTGTTGGCTGAAAGTATATCACGCCTTATCGATAACCCTCATGGAGTTTTTTACGGCCCTGGCGACCGACCGTTGTTATAACTTATAACTCATGTTTTTCCAGATAAGGGTATAGATTCAAGCTGGCACTGTCTACATGGCTTAGCATAGCCTTTTCTGCAGCTTCAGGGTCATGGGCTTCCAAGGCTTCAAAAATACTCCGGTGCTCCTCCAGGGAATGGATGGCCCTTCCGCTGGCCTTTACTGAAACCAGGCGAGCCCGTTGTATAAAATGATGGAAATTTGTGAGTACCGATTCCAGCGGTCTACTGTTGCAAGCCCTAAATATAATATCATGGAATCGCGAGTCTAATTCTGAAACCTTATCAGGCTTGCCCTTTTCAGTATAAAACTCCATAAGATCCAGTGTATCTTTCAATTCCTTTAGCTGGGCATCGGTAATCTTATCTGCAGCCCACCGGGCAGCCTGACCTTCAATCATCTTGCGAATAGTGTATATGTCTTCCACGTCCTGAGATGTAACCCCTTCTACAATAACACCCTTGTTAGGAATACTGGACACAAGACCTTCCAGCTCTAGCTGTCGAATAGCCTCCCTTATTGGTGTTCGGCTAACGCCAAGCTCCTTTGCCAATTTCATCTCTATCAGGCTTTCGCCGGGTTTGTAAACTCCATCTAGTATGGCATTTTTTAGCCGATGGTATATCTTGGTTCTAAGGGAATAGCCAGTATCCTGAAAATCGGATATCATATGAAAACCTCCCTGATTATACAAAAAGTTCTATATTAATATTACTATATGTTAGATGTTTTTTAAAGGGATTCATGTATTAATGTGCACTTTTTCTAGGGTTTTTACCATCTTTTGTTTTATAGGACAGGGAGGAAAAAAGCGCAAATGCTTTAAAGACCTTACAAGCAGTCGGTTACAGTAATCTGCCGCCTCCTTTACCGCATCAATCTTTAATGGGTGACATAGGTACGGTTCTCTTGTCACCTTTTCCCCATCTTCTTTTCCTATCTTCTTTAATAGAAAAATCATGGGTAATGTTACAGTGCCTTGGGCCAAGTCCGAAGGAGGCTTTTTTAGGAGGTCTTCATCACCTAAAAAGTCAAAAATATCATCCCTTATCTGATATGCTTTACCGAAATCATGCCCCATCCTTACTGAAAGTCTTATTTGATCATCAGGTAAATTGGCAGTGCGCGCTCCCGCATAACAGCTTAAGGATGTTAAAGAAGCCGTTTTGTATGATATTCTCGTTATGTAGTCCTTGATCCCGATACCAAAATCAA
>JAQWCA010000195.1 GCA_028706065.1 Tepidanaerobacteraceae bacterium | reverse complement strand
GCATCTTCCAAAGGTACTCCTACCATTTGAACCATGTTATATATAGCTTTATTTAATGTCAAGGTTGATCCTGCTAGAGTTCCATTAGAAAGCCGGGCTTCTTTATTTTTTACAGTAACCTTTCGCCCACCCGAAGTGTATTCTCCATCGGAAAGGCCTGCCGCCATCATGGAGTCGGAGATAAGTATGATTTTATCTTTTCCTTTAGTTTTGACAACCAGTTTCATAGCACCTGGATGAAGATGAATACCGTCACATATCATTTCACAAGATATTCTTTCGTCAATTAAGGCAGCTCCGGAAATACCTGGTTCTCTATGGGTAAATCCTTTCATACCATTGAAAACATGAGTAACTTGGGTAACTCCATAATCAAAGGCTTTTATAGCTGTCTCAAAACAAGCATTGGTATGACCTGCTGACACCTTTATGCCTTGGGTATGAAGGTAAGTTATTACTTCCATAGCTCCGGGAAGTTCCGGCGCCACGGCCACCACTCTTACAGTATCCCCTGATAGTTTTAGAAAATTCGAAAGCTCTTCAATATCCGGATTTTTTATATATTGGGGAGACTGTGCACCTTTTTTAGCCATGGAAAAGTAAGGTCCTTCAAGATATAGCCCTAAAACTTTTGCCGGAGCACTACCTGAAGTATCTAAATTACCGACATTTTGTTTTTGCTGAGATATACAATCCGCTACATTCTTTACACGGAACCACGGGGACGGTCCCCGTGGTTTCGGGTTTCGGTTCACTTTTTTCTTTGTATTTTCTAAGAGTTTGCAGAAATTTTATCGAGTTCTTTTTCATCTTCAAATATTATTTGTCTATTTATTCCTCTAAATATCATATGATATATTCCCGTTTTACTTTTCGCTCTTGCAGCTCTTGGCGTTTTTTAACACCCTTGCTTAGTCTACCATTTTGGTATTCTATTGTCGGCCACGAGAACCGTCCCCGTGGTTTCGTGGTTTTTTAAAGCTCTTTATATGACATGGGCAAAGTTTTTAAATTTTTTTAAGTTGTCTCATTAAGATTATTTTACAAAATATTACAATGTTTACGGTTGACAAAAACAATAGAATATTGTTATAATTATGAAACCCACCATACACTGACGTATGATGGCTTGAGCAAAGATGCTTTTATTAGGATAATCCAATCCTTTTAAAAGCATCTTAATTTTTATACTGACATTGTAAATGAAAGGAGGCATGTTTAAACTTTATCTTTAGGAAAAATGCTTTTTATTAACGAAAGGAAGTGTAAATGGGATGAATATGAAAAAGAAAATGATAGTCATGGCAGTGTTTTTAGTAATAATTGCCATGCTGGTACCCGGCCTGTCTTTTGCTGATATCACACCAAAAGTAATACAGGTAACACTTCAAGATATGCAACTTGTAATCAATGGACAAAAAAGTATTAGAATATCTCCTTTCCTTTATGAAGGAAGGACATATTTGCCTGTCCGCTACTTTAGTGAAAATATGGGATATAAGGTGAACTGGGATCAGGACACATCCACCATATTCGTTACCTCAACGGCTGAGGAGGCTTCAAAAGCGGTACCTTCCTTAGATGCCGGTAAATGGGCACCTGCCACTTTAAAGAGATTGCAAAAAATGATCGACGAAAACGGTATTAAGAGTTCTAATTATGATCCGATGAAAAAACCTTATGCAGTATTTGACTGGGATCAAACGTGTATTTTTAACGATACCCAAGAAGAATTATTCAGATATCAGATAAAAAACTTACTGTTTAAAATGACTCCAAGCGAATTTGCCGCAGCTATACGACATGATATACCCGGGGACGACTTCAGTCCGGAATACAATAATTCAGAAGGGCAGCCTGTCAACATAGAAAAAATAGGTGCAGACTTGGATGAACGGTATAAGTTCCTATATGACAATTATATTTCGCTAAAGGATAAGGATGCAAATAAACTTAAAGAAATACAGGCCACTGAAGAATTCAAGGATTTCCAAGGCAAACTCGCTTATTTATACGAAGCAATCGGAGGCACCTTCAGTGCAAATGTCAGCTACCCCTGGGTTCTTTACCTGTTTACCGGTATGACAACAGAAGAAGCCCAGGCTATAACAGAAGAATCAAATGACATAGCCTTGGGGGAAAAGCTGGAGTATTACACACTTACAAGTTCTTCAAGGCTTCCCGGGAAGGCGGGTATTGTAACAGGAGAATATAAGAGAGGTCTTCGCATTGCTCCGGAAATGTCCAACCTGATGAATGTGTTAAGAGCTAATGGAATTGATGTATATGTATGTTCGGCCTCCTTGGAGGATGTGGTAAAGGTCTTTGCCGGCCATCCCAAATACGGGTATAACGTACCCCCTGAAAATGTCATCGGTATGAGGCTGGAAAAAGACCTTGATGGGAGATATAAGAACGAGTATAAAAAAGATTATCCCCAAACTCAACAGGAAGGAAAAACGGTAGCCATCAAACAAATTTTAGTATCAAAATACGGTTACGGCCCCATATTCATCGCCGGCGACAGTCAAGGTGACTATAATATGGCCACCGACTTCGAAGAGACTCAATTAGTATTAGTAATAAATAGGGTGAGAAAGTTATCGGATAAAATCACCCTACTTGCGCAAAAAGCAGTGGATTCCATTGGCGATCCCGATACAAAATGCGTATTACAAGGAAGAAATGAAAATTATGGAATGTTTATACCCCAGGAATCAACCATCAGATTTGGAAAAACCGAAGCAGAGTTTATGCGTAAATAATAGTTAACGGGGATCATTATAGGCCTATTTCGTTCCATCCGGATAAAATGCCCTTTACAAAAAGGAAACCACGGGGACGGTCCCCGTGGTTTCGGCGGTCCCCGGGTCCCCGGCAAAAAACACCTCCCGGCTAATTTCACCAGAAGGTGTTTATAGTTACAATAAGTTAAGTGCCTGGCATCATTTGGTTTACTGGTTTACCTTTCAATCTCAATACCTGTTTGTATTATATCTTCAACTATACCAAGAGGCCTTTCATAATCATCAACAGTAAATGCAAGGGGCTGCAAATCTACATCATAATCAAGTGTCTGTAGAAATAAAATTTGAAGGCTTCTACCTGCTCCATATCAGTAAAATAATCGGAAAATATTGCTAAGTCTTTATCATAAGTCCCTTTTGCGTAGGAGCTAAATAATATTGTTTTTTTGATAGGTATTTGTTTTTCTATTTTTATTACATAATGTTCTACTACTTTTTGTACTGAGCTAGGGACTTTAACCATGCGAATACTATTCCTGCATCTGAATAACCCAAAATGAGACCACTTGGGAAAGGATAATGATCAGGATAGTATTATACCACCATTATAAGATAAAAAACTTTTCTGCTAATACATAATTCAGCAAACCCACTCACTATATTCCATCCAAGGTATTCCCTTATCTTGAAGTATCTCAATAAATTCAGTAAGAGGCCTTCCAGCCTTCCGCTGCTTTTTTTGCTCTTGCAGCTCTTGGCATTTTTTGACACCCTTGTTTAGTTTACCGTTCTTATATTCTATTTATCAACCACTAGGACCGTCCCCTTGGTTAGGCAAGAACCGTCACCGTGGTTTTTGTGGTTTTTGGCCTCATTGTAAATATCTATCTAAATCCTCTATTTCGGCAATATCAAAAATATCTTCCGCTATCTTATCTATAGTTTCTTCTTTGGCTCCGGAAAGTTTTGTTTCATAGGATGATGGGAATTTCTCGAATTTCTTTTTAAGTTGCCGCATTAAAATTTCTATTTTACCTTGGCTTTTGCCTTTTTCCATGCCTTTTTCCATACCTTTTTCCATACCTTTTTTAATACCTTTTTCCATGCCTTTTTCGATTACGTCTTGATATATTACTGAGTCTTCAATTCTTATCATATTGATCACCTCCGAAAAGATCTTTTCTATGATAACCTTAGGAAAAACTAAGCCTGCCAGAAGTTCGGCTCTAAATGCGATTTCTCTTTTTTGCTCTATATCTATAGGTGCATCTTTTATTACTTTTGTACACTGTCTTAAATATGTTTCCTTTTCTTCTTCTCGTTTTTCTCTATCAATTATTGGAAGCAATGAGTAAAGACCATAGGCTTCATTTCCTACGATGTCACTGAATTTTAGTTCACCGATATCTACTATTTTGTACTTATAGTTTAGCATATTATTGACATCAAAGAAATAGTTTAGATTGTCTTTCATGTTGTTTTTTTCTTTGCCCATGTACAAGATTA
>JAQWCA010000194.1 GCA_028706065.1 Tepidanaerobacteraceae bacterium | reverse complement strand
GGGACCGGATACACCTATAAATATGTCACATCCCTTTATGGCATCGGAAATTGTTCCGCTTATACCTTGCTTATTTGATAAATCTGCCAGTTCTTGTTTGCTGGCATTTAGGTTTGTTCTGTCTTTTGATACAATTCCTTTGCTGTCACATACGATTACATCGGCAACTCCCGCTGAAAGTAACAGTTTTGTAATAGCCACACCGGCAGCTCCTGCACCGCTTATGACAACCTTGACATCTTTTACGTCTTTTTTTACTATTTTCAAAGCATTGATGATGGCAGCTAATACTACAACGGCTGTGCCGTGTTGATCATCATGAAAAATGGGAATGTCAAGTTCTTGTTTTAATCTCTCTTCTATTTCAAAGCATCTGGGTGCGGATATATCTTCTAGGTTAATTCCTCCGAAGGTAGGAGCCATGTATTTTATGGTATTTACAAGCTCATCCACATCCTGGGTGTCAAGACATATAGGAAAGGCGTCTACACCGCCGAAGTTTTTAAAGAGTACGGCTTTGCCTTCCATTACCGGCAATCCGGCAGCTGCACCGATGTTTCCCAATCCTAGGACTGCCGATCCGTCTGTGACCACTGCAACCATACGTCCCTTTGATGTATATTTATAGACAGAGTCCGGATCCTTGTGTATTTCTTTACATGGTTCGGCAACACCGGGTGTGTATGCTAGGCTTAGGTCTCTTGCGTCTTTTAACGGTACTTTACTTATTACTTCTATCTTGCCTTGACCATCAATGTGAAGTTTTAAAGCATCTTGTTTTATATCCACTGAAATACCTCCTGTTTATTTACTGTTTATTTACTGTTTTTTTATTGTATTTTATATTTTTTAGGTTCGGTTTCATAAAGGTTGTTTCCTTCAGAATCTATTACTACTATTGCCGGGAAGTCTTCTACGTAAAATCTGTGTATGGCCTCAGCTCCTAAGTCTTCATAGCAAACTGTTTCCACTTTTTTTATGCTTTTAGAAATCAAAGCTGCCGCCCCGCCTATGGCTCCAAAATATACTGCACCGTATTCCTTCATAGCATCGATTACTTCTTTGGATCTTGTGCCTTTCCCTATCATACCTTTTAGGCCGAGTTCTAATAGGGCGGGAGCATAGGGATCCATTCGATAACTTGTAGTGGGTCCTGCGGAGCCTGCAGCATGGCCGGGTTTAGCAGGTGCAGGGCCTACATAGTATATTAGCTGTCCCTTCAAATCTACGGGGAGCTCTTTGCCACTTTCCAAAAGTTCGATCAACCGCTTGTGGGCTGCATCCCTTCCTGTATAAATCTCTCCTGTTATCAGGACACTGTCTTTAGCCCTTAGCTTTTTAACCTCTTCTGTAGTAATGGGGGTTTTTATTCTAATTACTTGTTCCACCGGTTTTCCCTCCTTCATTTATAATAGTCTCTCGGAATTATCCGAGTTAGATGGGACAAGGTCTTACACGCCCCATCTATATTAACTTCCTCCTACTTTTAAGTAGGGGGATTTAATTTTAACTAACTTCCAACTGGAAATTAAGTTAGAAGCTTTGTCGATAAATATTGTTGCGATATTTGTCGAAAACACTTGACTTTTTCAAAACACCCCAATAATGGGCGTGAAGGGATTATTTTTCCTTACTAACTATAATAGGGGTGTTTTTAAGTGAAACCTATACTCATTACTCACGAATCTTATCAAAACTTCGTCATTGAACAACTGCAAAAACACTACTCTGGTGACATTCTTACTATTGTCAGTACAGACTGGCCTGTCATTAGCAAGTTGTGGATTACGGATCTTTCTTATGCAACGACCTGGCTTTCCAATACTTATTCTCTTAAGGGCCCTGCCCCTCGGGACCCTGCGTCTATGCTGCGTTCCTATCTTCTGTTTCTTTTAACTAACCCTACAATCGGTATTACTAAGTGGGTTGATGAATTATATCGTGTTCCTCTTTATGCCATTTTATGTGGCTTTGAACCTGGGGATATCCCCGGTGTTGGAACTTTTTATGACTTTTTTCGGCGTCTGTGGGGTCAGGAAAAGGATAACATCAAACCTAAGATTCAACGAAAACGCAAAAAGAGGAAAAAGAAAAAGTTGAAAAAAGGTGAAAAACAAGCTCCAAAGGATCCTGGGATTGTTGAAAAATTGGTCAACCGGTTTCTTCGCTATGGCTCCAATAATAGGCTTTTGCCAGGGGATCGTTTATTTGATTTTTTCCAATCTCACTTTCTTACTGTGTCGGCTATATTGGGTTTACTTGGAGATTTAAAATCTCTTGGTGTTGCTGGTGATGGCACTCCTTTGGAAACTTCAAGGTATCCAAGAAGTAAGTCTACTTGTAATTGTAGTGCTCAAGGTATAACGAAATGTAATCATCCCCGTTTATACTCTCAACCTGATTGTAATTCAGGCTGGGATAGTTCTAGGGAAAGGTATTTCAATGGATATCATCTTTATATGATTTCTGCTAGCGACAGTCCTTATGATTTACCTTTATATCCAAGACTTCAGCCTGCTTCACGCCATGATGCAGTTAGTTTTGTGGCTAGTTCTATTGAGTTTTTAGAGCGATTCTCTTTGGGCACTGTTGATAAAATGCTTCTTGATGCTGCTCATGATGCCGAGGCTATATATGAGTTGTTACATCACCAGAATATTGAGCCTTTTATTGATTTAAACCCTAGGACTAAGAAAAACTATAGTACAAGGTGTGATATTCAAATTTCTCCTGAAGGTATTCCTATTTGTCCAATAGGTAAGAAGATGAAATCAAATGGGTATGACGCATCCCAGAACCGCCAAAAGTGGAGATGCCCTCTTGCCTGTGGAACTAAGAATACTTGCAAAAGCCCTTGCTCTACTGCAAAATACGGTCGTACATTTCATACCTTTTCGAAGGATAATCTACGCTTATTTCCTAAAACACCTAGATCTTCGGATACTTGGACGCTTACTTACAAACGACGTACTTCTATTGAGCGTTCCAATAAACGGGAAAAAGTCGATTATCACTTGGAAGCCGGCCGACACCGCTCTACTAAAATGTGGTATATCCGTGTTTACTGCATCATGATGTGTCAGCACATTGATGCTTGGTACAGTGAGCTAAGAGAAACCTTGAATCTCTCAGAAATCATTTTTAATTAATCTGCCTTGCTACAATATCTACCTTTTTTTAAAATCTACGTTAGTAGGTTTATTTGACATGCCTTTTTTTAAAGTCATGTCGAAAATAAAGGTGTTTTCCTTTGAATTTAGATAATTTCCAGTTAATATTTTCCATTTTAGCCTTTTGGCGGTTTTTTATTCCGAGAGGCTATTATATGATCTTTTGTGCATGTCGGGATGCATGACAGCATATATTTACCGCTACCGGAAGTCCGGCAATATGGGTAGGTAAATATTCGATATTTACCGCAAGGGCTGTCGTTCTACCGCCAAGCCCCGCCGGGCCTATACCTGACTTGTTTATTTCTTGTAGAATCTCGTCTTCAAGCTTTGCATATCTTAAATCCTCATTGTGTTTTCCGATAGGTCTAAGTAAAGCTTTTTTAGATAAGATTGCAGACATTTCCATTGTGCCGCCGACACCTACTCCCACTATGATCGGTGGACAGGGATTTGGACCGGCTTCTACAGCTGTCTTTATGATGAATTCTTTAACACCTTCTACGCCGTCTGCAGGTTTTAGCATTTTTATTCTGCTCATGTTCTCACTGCCAAATCCTTTGGCTGTTACGGTAATCTTTACTTTGTCACCCGGAACTATTTTTATATGGGTTATGGCGGGTGTGTTGTCTTTAGTGTTTATTCTGTCAAAAATCGGATCATCAACCACTGACTTTCGCAAATATCCGTCTATATATGCTTCTCTTACTCCCTGGTTTATGGCTTCGTTAAAATCACCGTCTACTATAACCGCTTCCTGACCAAGTTCTATGAAGACAACAGCCATACCCGTGTCTTGACATAGGGCTATTTCTTCTTCAGCTGCAATTTCGTCATTTTTTATGATCTGTTTTAACACGGATTTACCTACCGGAGATTCTTCTTTTGTATATTGCTCTTTAAGTTTGTCGTAAATGTCTTTTCCGATAAAGTAGTTGGCTTGTAAGAATAATTCTCGAATGGTGTTTTTTATTACCTGTGCTTTAATCTCTCTCACATGATTCACCTCGCTGATGATAGTTGACAAAAATCACTATGTTTTTGGGGTTCAGTCATTGCCTTGGGACTTAACACTGCTTTTATCTCTTTCGGAGTTAGTACACCTTTTTCAGAAATTAACTCAGGCACAGTTTTGTTGCTTC
>JAQWCA010000193.1 GCA_028706065.1 Tepidanaerobacteraceae bacterium | reverse complement strand
TGGAAGTAAGAGAACTCCTATCCGAATACGAATTTCCTGGAGATGACATACCAATAGTGTCCGGTTCAGCCCTAAAAGCACTGGAATGCGGTTGTGGCAAAAAGGAATGCGAATGGTGTGGCAAGATATGGGACCTGATGGAACAAGTAGACAGCTACATTCCGACACCCGAACGTGACACCGACAAACCCTTCCTCATGCCCGTAGAAGACGTATTCACCATCACCGGTCGAGGCACCGTCGTCACCGGTAGAGTAGAAAGAGGCACCGTAAAAGTAGGTGACGAAGTTGAAATGGTTGGCCTTGCAGAAGCGAGCAGAAAAACCGTCGTCACCGGCGTAGAAATGTTTAGAAAACTTCTAGACTCCGCCGTAGCCGGAGACAACATCGGAGCACTATTAAGAGGCGTAAACAGAGACGAAGTAGAAAGAGGAATGGTATTGGCCAAACCCGGCAGTATCAAACCCCACACGAAATTCAAAGGTCAAGTATACGTATTAAAGAAAGAAGAAGGAGGAAGACACACACCCTTCTTTAACGGCTACAGGCCCCAGTTCTACTTTAGAACCACAGATGTCACAGGTTCAATCACCATGCCTGAAGGCACTGAGATGGTAATGCCCGGAGATAACATCGTCATGGACATTGAGCTTATTTCACCTATAGCCATTGAACCGGGACTTCGGTTTGCTATTCGTGAAGGCGGTAGAACCGTAGGAGCCGGTGTGGTTGCGGAGATAGTTGAAAAATAGCGAAAAAAAGGGGAATCGGGAGATTCCCCTTAATTTTATTGTCTTTATTGACAACGTAATTTAATTATGATAAATTTATTAAAGTGACTTAATAGCGAAAAATCCTTGCACTAATAGAAGCGAAGTACTAGGAGGTGTACTCATTGAGGGTCAATATAGTTTTGGCGTGTACTGAATGTAAACAAAGAAATTATTTTACGCAGAAGAATAAAAAAAATGACCCCGATCGGCTGGAGTTAAATAAGTACTGCAGGCGCTGCGGAAAACATACATCACATAAAGAGACTAAATAAAGCTAGGAGGATGTCTTATGGCAGCGGCTAAGGAGAGCATAGTAAAAAGGGCCGGTAGATTTTTTAGAGAAGTAAGATCTGAAATGAAAAAGGTTACATGGCCAACAAAGAGCGATCTTATCACATATACCATCGTGGTTTTCGTATCTGTTGCCATTGTCAGCGGATTTATTTGGATTGCTGATTCCATACTTTATAAATTGATATCATTAATTCTCCGATGATTGAAGGAGGTTGGGCAAGACCCAGTGGTATGTCTAAAAATTGGTTTGTAGTTCATACTTACTCCGGTTATGAGAATAAAGTTAAGACTAACCTGGAAAAGCGTGTAGAGTCCATGGGGATGCAAGATAAAATATTCCGGGTTCTTGTTCCTATGGAAGAAGAAATAGAGATGAAAAATGGGAAACGAAAAGTTACCCAACGCAAGGTATTTCCGGGTTATGTATTGGTTGAGATGATAGTGACAGACGATTCGTGGTATGTAGTGAGAAACACGCCGGGAGTTACTGGATTTGTTGGAGCAGGAAGTAAACCGATACCTCTCCATGAAAATGAGACCAAATTAATCTTAAGGCAAATGGGGATAGAGGAACCAAAACAAAAGATTGATATTGCTCCGAACCAAAATGTTAAAGTATCATCTGGACCTTTTGAAAACTTTGTAGGGAAGGTCATAGAGATACATCAGGACAAAAAGAAATTAAAGGTTTTGATATCTATGTTTGGCCGAGAAACCCCTATAGAATTAGGTTTTGAACAAATAGAAAAAATATAGAAGTAGTCAATAGGAGGTGCGCCAATGGCAAAAAAGGTTGTATCTGTAGTTAAACTTCAGATTCCAGCCGGCAAAGCAACACCAGCCCCACCAGTAGGTCCTGCTCTCGGTCCTACGGGGATAAATATAATGAACTTTTGCAAGGAATTTAATGAAAAGACGGCACCCCAAGCGGGGTTAATCATACCGGTAGAGCTTTCTGTATACCAGGACAGGTCTTTTACTTTCGTTTTAAAGACACCGCCGGCTTCTGTACTGTTAAAGAAAGCGGCAGGTCTTGACAAGGGTTCCGGAGAGCCCAACAGGAGTAAGGTAGGAAAAGTTAGTAAGAAAGATATTCAGGAAATAGCTGAGTTAAAAAAAGTTGACCTAAATGCTGATACCGTAGAATCTGCAATGAGGATGGTTGAAGGCACTGCCCGCAGTATGGGTATTACAGTAGAATAAGCTTAAAGTGGGAGGATTTTTCCGCTAATACCACAAGGAGGTTTATAAAAATGGCTAGACACGGTAAGAAATATTTGGAAGCTTTAAAGCAAGTGGACAGAACAAAGTTATATGAAGTCCAAGAAGCTATCGAGCTTGTAGAGAAAACAGCTGTGAAGAATTTTGATGAAACAATAGAGGTAGCAATTCGCCTTGGCGTTGATCCCAGACATGCGGATCAGCAAGTAAGGGGAACTGTTGCCCTTCCACATGGCACCGGCAAAACAGTTAGGGTATTGGTTTTTGCAAAAGGTGATAAAGTCAAAGAGGCCGAGGAAGCCGGAGCGGATTTTGTTGGCTCTGACGAAATAGTAGCCAAGGTAGAAGGCGGTTTTCTAGACTTTGATGTGGCAGTAGCCACTCCGGATATGATGGGTGCAGTGGGGAAATTAGGTAGAATATTGGGTCCCAAGGGCCTTATGCCAAATCCTAAAGCTGGCACTGTTACCTTTGATGTCGGAAAAGCAATTCAAGAAATTAAAGCCGGTAAAATAGAGTACCGAGTAGATAAGACGAAAATCGTTCATGCTCCTATCGGAAAAAAATCTTTTGGTGTGGATAAAATCACTGATAACTTCAAAGCTCTTATGGATGCCATCATCAAGGCGAGACCAGCTGCTACTAAAGGGCAGTATATTAAGAGTGTTGTCATATCCAGTTCCATGGGGCCTGGAATTAAAATAAACCCCCAGAAATTATCAGATAAATAACCAATTAAGTTGATATATATTTTTACGCTGCAGACAGTAGGCGCCTATAAGGGCTTAATATCCTACCGAGGCGGAAAAGGCATTTGCATGGTTTAGAAGTGGCCTTTCTGTTTCTGCGGAAAGGCTTTTTGTTTTAACTTAATTAGGGAGGTGAGACAGTGGCAGTAAAAGAGGCAAAGGTAAAAGCTGTAGAAGAGCTAAAAGATAAGTTTGGTCGTTCTAGAAGCGCAATCCTTACCGACTACCGCGGCTTAAATGTTGGTGAAATAACAGAGCTTAGGCGAAAGCTTAAAGAGCAGGATGTAGAATACAAGGTTGTGAAAAACACCTTAACTGCTATTGCTATCAAAGATTTTGATTATAAGCTGGATGAATTTTTAGAAGGTCCCACAGCCGTGGCCTTTAGCTATGAAGATCCTGTAGCTCCAGCCAAGATTTTGGTTGATTTTTCTAAAACTCATAAGCAATTGGAGATTAAAGCAGGAGTTGTTGAAGGTAGGGTGGCAAATAAAGATGTTATAAGTGAATTGGCTAAAATGCCCCCGAAAGAACAGCTGCTGGCCAGCGCAGTTGGTGCGATTCAGTCTCCATTGTATGGCATTGTTGGAGTATTACAAGGTAATCTTCGCAATTTGGTGTATACTTTACAGGCAGTACAGGACAAAAAAGCCTCATAGAAGTAAATTATAGTCAAGTTAAAAACATTTTCTGTTAAATTAAAAAGGAGGAACTTTTAAATGACAAAGGAAGAAATCATTTCCGCTATTGAGAATATGACAGTTTTAGAGTTAGCTGATTTAGTAAAGGAACTTCAGGACAAATTTGGAGTAACCGCTGCCGCACCCGTAGCTGTAGCTGCTGCGCCCGCTGGTGCTGCTGCTGAAGCCGCAGAGGTCGAGCAAACTGAATTTGACGTAATCCTCAACGCAGCCGGTGATCAGAAGATCAAGGTAATTAAGGCTGTTAGAGAAATCACCAGTCTTGGTCTAAAAGAAGCCAAGAACTTGGTAGATAGTGCTCCTAAGGCAGTCAAAGAAAAAGTATCAAAGGAAGAAGCCGAGCAGGTTAAGGAAAAACTTGCTGAAGTCGGTGCTTCAGTAGAAATTAAATAATTAAATATCAATTTACAGAGCTGTCTTTCAGACAGCTCGTTTTTTTTAAGTTATTCATATGCTTGATTATGATATAATATAATAGACAAAAAAATGTAATCTAGATAAAGAGATAAGAAAAAGGGGGTGGGAACAATAACATATAATTCACATAAAAAGCCGAGTAATTTATTTAATGACCGT
>JAQWCA010000192.1 GCA_028706065.1 Tepidanaerobacteraceae bacterium | reverse complement strand
CTTTTATGATGCTGTAGAAAGGCAAGCATATATATTGTTAAATAGAGTCTCTGGAATTGGCCCCAAGGCGGCTGTATCAATTCTTTCCTTGATGGATGTTGCTCGACTGAAAGCGAGTATATTATCAGAAGATGTCAAGACATTGATAACAATACCGGGTGTAGGCAAAAAAACAGCTCAAAAGATCATTATTGAGTTAAAAGACAGTATAAAAGAATTACCGGTAGAATCGGATAAAAGCATCAATAATTCTGTTTTTGAAGCCAGGGAAGTGCTTATTTCTTTAGGCTTTCATCCCAGGGAAATTCAGTTGGCTTTAAGTGAAGATTTAATAGTTGAAGACGATACTGTGGAAAGCATAGTCAAAAGTGCGCTGAAAAAATTGTCAAAATAAAGAGGGTGAGGTTATTGAATGAGCGCGTCGTTACTCCAGCATTAAAAAACGAAGAGGAGTTTGAATATGAAAAAAATATCAGACCTTTAAATTTCAATGAATATATAGGTCAGGATCGTGTCAAAGAAAACCTTAAGATCTTTATAAAAGCAGCTTTGTTGAGACGTGAGGCTTTAGATCACGTTCTTTTATTTGGGCCTCCCGGTTTGGGAAAAACCACATTAGCCTACATTATAGCCCGAGAGCTAGCAGTTAATATAAGGATTACCTCGGGGCCGGCCATAGAACGGGCTGGAGATTTAGCGGCAATTTTAACAAATCTGGGGAATAAAGACTTGCTATTTATTGATGAAATTCATAGACTTCATCCAAGTGTTGAAGAAATATTATACCCAGCAATGGAAGATTTCGCACTGGATATCATGGTGGGGAAAGGTCCCAGTGCTCGATCCATGAGATTAAACCTAAGCCCTTTTACTTTAGTTGGAGCTACAACTAAAGCTGGAAAGCTTACATCTCCTCTGAGAGATCGTTTTGGTGTGAGTCTACATTTAGATTTTTACCAGTTACAAGATCTTGTAACTATTCTAAAACGATCTGCAAAAATATTAAAGATTGAAATCGATCAAAAGGCTGCCGAAAGAATAGCTTTATGTTCACGGGGAACTCCTAGGCTTGCAAACAGGCTTCTTAAGCGCATTCGAGATTTCGCTCAAGTTCGAGGTGATGGGGTAATAACTACCATCATAGCGGAAGAGGGGCTAAAGCTTTTAGAAATTGATTCACATGGCTTAGATCAAAATGACCGAAACTTACTTTTAACAGTAATAAACAGATTTGGGGGAGGACCGGTAGGCATAGAGTCTATATCAGCAGCTCTAAATGAAGATATTTCAACTATTGAGGATATATACGAACCTTATCTTATACAAGAAGGATATATATTCAGAACAGTTCGAGGTAGAGTTGTTTCAGATAAAGCGTATGAACATCTTGAAATTAAAAAAAAGTAGATACTATTGGAGGGGGAGTCTTTAAAAATATGAAAAAAAGTCTTGTAATTTGTTTCATATTATTTCTAACAGTTATGATGATTCCCATTAAAGGACAATCACAAGAATTTGTTTCTGCTAAAATAAGAGTTGGTCTTTTCCATAACAGTTCTGCCCGTGCTTCATACCGATTATATTCAGATAAAGGATTCAGGTTAGGATTAAAAATGAAAGAAGAGCAGCTCTTTACAGTTATGGATTTTTCTGATAGATTCTTAGATGTTTCTAGTGCTGATTCAAAAGACTTTATATCTATTAATAAGAATTTTAAAGATAAAAAGGATGCTTTGAAACATGTAGAACAGTTATCAAATAAAGGAACTGATAGCTATCTGTTTTTTGATGGAAGTTGGTCGGTTTGGGCCAAGACTTCCGATAATGCCATCTATTCAAAGGATTGCAACATAATAGTTATTGGTGAAAGTTCGGAATTGCCAAAGATTATTCTTCCTTATACTGATGGGTCTATATTTTTTACAAGTATGGACTCTGAAGGTTTGGTTTCCATTGAAGGTCGACGATATCGTGGCATACTTGAAATGATGCCAGCTTCCAATGGGAATATTCAAGTAGTAAATGAATTGGGGTTGGAAGAGTATCTATATGGTGTTTTACCCAAGGAGGTTCCTCTAGGTTGGCCTGAAGAAGTATTGAAAGCTCAAGCTGTGGCGGCTAGGACATACACGGTTGCTAATCTGTCAAAATGGCAAAAATATAGTTTTGATATAGACTCTAACTCATCAGACCAGATTTATCAAGGTTTTGATGTAGAAAACGCAAACACTAATAGGGCTGTAGATGAAACTCGAGGAGAAGTGCTTTATTTTGAGGGTAAACCGATTATAGCCTTTTATCATTCTGATAGCGGTGGGCAAACAGAGAATTGTCAGGATGTTTTTGGTTCAGATTTACCTTATCTTCAATCTGTAGATGATCTATTTTATGCAAATTCTCCTAACTCAAAGTGGGAAGTACAATTGTCATTAAATGATATAAGCAAGAAGGTCAATCTAAGCACGCCGGGTTTAGGAGAAGTTTGTAAAATATCAATAATTGAGAGAAGTCCTACTGGTAGGGTAAAAAAGATATTATTAAAAGGTAACTTGGGGGAAAATATAGTCGAAAATAATGAGATAAGAAGTTTATTTGGGATAAAGAGCAATTTTTTTGATATTTTTGGAGGTTCAAGTATTCATCTTGCTGTTGTTTCTACGGATGATATCACAAGGAATATCGAATTACAAAACCAGTGCATTATAGCACAAGGAGGATTGACAAGTTTTTCCAGAAAAACTGTTTCTATTTTAGGTACTGACATATCTAAAAGCTTATGTTATGACACATTCAGCGACACATATATAATTCAAGGTCGTGGGTATGGGCATGGTGTTGGCATGAGTCAGTGGGGTGCTAAAGCTATGGCAGAAAACGGGTATAATTATAAAGAGATTTTGTTACACTACTATAAAAATGTGGAAATAAGATAAAGGGATATGGGAAGAAGTGTAAATACATGAAACTTGAGGATTTTGATTTTAATTTACCGGAGAGTTTTATAGCTCAAGAGCCAATCAAAGATCGTTCTAAATCTAGGCTTTTAGTTTTGAACAAAACCAGTGGAGCTATAGAACATAAGATATTTGAAGATATAATTAGTTACATTGAACCGGGAGATTGTCTTGTGCTTAACAATACCAAGGTAATTCCTGCTAGATTGAATGGTTATCGTAAAAAAACACAGGGGAAAATAGAAATGTTGCTATTGAAGCCTGTTGATGTAGATACTTGGGAAGTCTTGGTGAAGCCTGGCCGAAAGGCCCGAAAAGGGGATCAAATACTATTCGGCCATGGACGTTTAATAGCTAAGATTTTAGATGATACTGACTTTGGAGGTCGGATTGTTAGCTTTACTTACGATACATCATTTAAAAAAATAATTAACGAACTGGGTCAAATGCCAACACCTCCATATATAAAAAAAATATTAAAGGATAAAAATCGATATCAAACAGTATATGCTAAAACCTACGGATCATCAGCGGCTCCCACTGCAGGGCTTCATTTTACTCAAGAACTTTTGGAAAAGATAAGAAGTAAGGGCATTTCTACGGCTTTTATAACACTACATGTGGGTCTTGGAACATTCAGACCTGTAATAGTCGAAAATATAGAAGAACATAAAATGCATACGGAATATTACGAAATAAGTAAAGATGCTTCAGAAAAAATAAACTTTACAAAACAAAGCGGTGGGAAAATTTATGCAGTTGGTACTACATCTACACGGACATTGGAAACTGCCTCCAATATAAAAGGTGAAATAAAACCCTGTAGAGGGTGGTCGGATATATTTATTTATCCTGGCTACAATTTTAAAGTTATAGATGGACTTATAACAAACTTTCATCTTCCAAAATCAACCCTTATAATGCTTGTCTGTGCTTTTGCAGGAAGAGAAAAAGTTTTTAAAGCATATAAAGAGGCGATAAGTGAGGGTTATAAGTTTTTTAGTTTTGGTGATGCTATGTTATTAATGTAAGGTGGGTGCTAAATGAAGATTTCGTCTAAAATTGTAAAAGGTGTTTTTTTTCTCGAAGCTGTACTTGCACTGTTCATAGCTTTTGGTGTTCTTATTGGTGTTACTGATATTATAAGATATTTTAAAATTATCTACATCACAGCTCCGATGGAAACTTTTCCGGTTATGCAAACGTTTTTAGGTCATATTTTAACTTTAGTAATTGGTTTAGAGCTCACCATAATGTTGGTTAGACATACTCCCTCCAGTGTTATAGAGGTTTTGCTTTATGCAATTGCTCGAAAAATGATAATTGAATCTAAAAGCATGGTCGATATACTTTTAGGTATA
>JAQWCA010000191.1 GCA_028706065.1 Tepidanaerobacteraceae bacterium | reverse complement strand
AAAGAAATAATGATAAATAAAGAAGAATATAATCTTTACTATGAATTGGCAGTTGCATCGCCTAAAGGAGAGAAGATAATAGGTAAGGGTGAAGCAGCAGCTATAGCTTTAGCAAAAACCTATGATGGAATTATGGCATCTAATAATTTAAGGGATATATCTAAATATATTAAAAAATATAATTTAGAGCATGTAGCTACTGGAGATATATTAGTAGCTGCATTAAATAAAGGATACATTGATGAAACAACTGGAAATCGGATATGGAGTAATATGATTGCTAAAAGAAGAATGCTGCCTACTAATTTATTTACTGAGTATCTTAAGACAATTAAGTAGGGCTGAAGACTCTAAAAAATAGTGCCAAGGACTCAATTTTAAATGGAATTTATCCACATGGTATAATATAATTGAACAGTTCAATAAATTGATATCAAACCACGGGGGCGTTTCGCTTGTCACCTTTCTTCATTTTCTGATGACAAACGAAACGTCCCCGTGTCATACCTAATTAAGCTTGTCTATTTCCTCCGTTTCAGGCTTCTATTGACAATAATATTTAGACATTGTACTATATACAAGTGACTGCTCACCCACGATTTATCATCCCCACATGCTATGCCATTACAAAGTAATTATATTATAAAAAAGTATAACTTATAAGAATAGACGAATTGCTATGGGGATAAGGGTGAGATGTTTTTTAAAATTGTAATAGAAAAAAATATTACACTCACTTAATGGCCATAAGTATAAGAGTATGATGAGCAGAGTGGAAATTATCGCTTTAAAAGTTACTTTTAGTGCTCTGTATGCAGTAAGAAGAGTGTAGCAACTCTTATGGCCTGCTTATGAGTTTTACGAATGGGGAGGAGCTTTATGACTGTAAAAATAATGACAGACAGCACTAGTTATATTGACGAACGGTTTAGAGCGGAGCTGGATATCAAGGTTATGCCTTTACATGTTTCCTTTCAAGATGTAAGCATGAAAGAAACGGAGATAAAGAATGAGATATTTTATGAAATGATGGAACAAAAGGGGATTCCTGTCTCCTCCCAACCGTCGGTGGGTGAATTATATCAGGAAATGACAGATATCGTATCGAAAGGCCATCATCTTCTCTGTGTTTTCCTATCTTCAGATATGAGTGGTACGTATGCCAGTGCCTGCAAAGTTAAAGAGATGGTTTTAAGTAAATACCCAGATGCGAAGATTCATATTGTGGACTCTCGTTCCAATTCTATGCAATTAGGATTTGCCGCCATTGAAGCTGCCAGAGCAGCCAAAGAAGGCAAAACCCTGGATGAAGTCAAGGAAATAGCGGAGGAAAATATCAAAAGGAGCAGGTTTTTATTCATACCTGATAATCTAGTGTATCTTAAAAAAGGGGGAAGAATAGGCGGAGCTAGCGCTTTAATCGGCAATGTGCTTAAAATAATACCAATTTTAACGGTGGAAAAGGGAAGAACAACAGTGATGAAAACCGTCAGGACCAAAACTAAAGCAATTGCTGCCATGATTGCTAAAACATTGCAGGACCATCTTGACTATGGATTACAAGAAATTGTTGTTCATCATATTAACTGTTATGATCAAGCCAAGGAATTAGCCAACAATCTACGAGACAAACTAAAGATGGATGTAACTATAGCCGATATTGGTCCTGTTATTGGCCTGCATGTAGGTCCAGGGGCAATAGGTATTGTTTATTATTGGTAATACTGCCAGATACCCAATTTATTAATTTGTTGAAGACATAGGCATCTCCTACTATTATTACAGAAGATAGTGGGAGATGCTTTACTTATATGCGCGTTTACAGAATATTATTATGCTTTTTACTGATTCTAAGCCAAGCTTCTATTGACAAAAAATCGTGATACCATTATACTATAATGGTAAGTGACCACTCACTCATAAATCGACAACCTATATGCCAAGCCCCTTAGAAGGTCACAAAAGGGTAAATAGTTATGGCTTAAACAGAACCGAGCGGTCAGTTTTATAACAATCTTTTAATAAAAAAATTCAATTAAAAGCATTCTTAGGAGGAGATATACATATGAAACAAAAACAAAAAAAGCTTATATCTGTACTGATTGTATTTTTATTTATCATAACAGCTACTACACTGGCAGGATGCAGATCAAAAACCTCCGACGATATAAGTGAAGAAGCGGCAGTACCTATAGAAGCGAAAGAAGTAAAGCTAGAGAGCATAAAGGACATAACAAAGCTAACAGGAACTATTGAAGCGGAAGATGACGTAAAGGTGACGTCAAAGATCCCCGGTCGGGTGGATCAAGTATTAAAAGATGTGGGAGATTTTGTGGAAAAAGGGGAATCATTAATCATTTTAGAGACGACTGAGCTACAAAACCAGTTAGCCCAGGCTGAAGCAGCACTGGCCATGGCTCAGGCGAATTTAAGTGCCAATGAGGATGCGGTTCTCCCTCAACAGTTAGAACAGGTGAGGGCCGGCTTGGAACAGGCTGAGGCCAATTATGTTAATGCTAAAGCTGATTATGAGCGCATGAAGGCACTTTATGAGGAAGAGGCTATCTCTAAACAGGTTTTTGACGGAATGACCTTAAAATTCCAGGTGGCCAAGACCCAGTATGAAACGGCTCAAGAACAGTTCAAGCTTACAAAAGAACGGCTGCCTAAAAACATAGAAGCTTTGAAGGCTCAGGTAAGGCAGGCGGAGTCAGCCGTGGCCCTAATCCAGACCAATATGGACAACTCAATAATATCATCACCGGTGACAGGTATTATTTCAAATAAGCTAACAAATGACGGTGAAGTAATAGCGGCAGGATATCCGCTTTTGACTGTTGTAAATATTGACACGGTCAAAGTGGTTATCGATGTGGCTGAAGAGGAAATAAACAAGATAAAGGATGGACAGGAAGTGGATATCACTGTTGGGGCTATCGGTGGTGAAAAGATAAAAGGGATTACAACCATAGTGTCTCCGGCTTCCAATCCCACTCGGTTGTTTCAGGTAAAAATAAGTATTAACAACGAGGATCATACACTAAAACCCGGAATGTTTGCTGAGGTGGATGTAGAGAAAGGGATAAAGGAAAATGTAATAGTGCTCCCTAAAGATGCCATACTACTTAAGAAACACGGCAATGTAGCTTTTGTTGTATCTGACGGTAAAGCCGTGGAACGTATGGTGAAACTCGGCATAACCAATGGGAGCAAAGTTGAAATAGTAGAAGGAATAAATCCTGGAGAAAAAGTCGTAGTTAAAGGTCAGAACATATTGAAGGAAGGAACTTCAGTAAAACTTTAGATTAGGGTTGAGGTGAAAATAAGATGAAACTCTCGGATTTTGCTATAAAGCGTCCGGTTGCTATGTTGATGATTGTTGTGGTCATCATGATATTAGGTTTTGTATCGATATCTAAGATGTCTATAGATCTATTGCCCAATGTGGACGTACCGGTTATCGTTGTAATGACTGTATATCCCGGTGCTGCGTCGGAGGAGATAGAGGATACTATTACAAAGCCTATTGAAAAGTATGTATCCGGTGTTGAAAATGTAAAAACCATTCTTTCCGACAGTCAACCAAATGTGTCGGCGGTTCAAGTCAAATTCAAGTGGGGCACCGATCTTGATATAGCAGCTATGAATGTAAGAGAAAAGCTTGACCTCATCAAGCGGGACTTACCGGAAAGTGCTGAAGAACCGGTAGTTATGAAACTGGACCCTTCCATGATGCCGGTGTTGATTTTAGGTATGGAAGGGCAAAGGGATACCATGTATTTGAGGCAGTTGGCCGATGATACTATAGTAAAACAGCTGGAAAGAGTTGAAGGGGTTTCCAGTGTAAAAATTGTCGGCGGTGCAGAGCGACAAATCAGAGTAAGAGTATATCCTGACAAGCTATCAGGATATAAAGTGGCTTTTTCTCAAGTCATTTCGGCTTTAAAAGCCGGCAATATAAATGTACCCGCCGGTGAAGTTGATTATGGAAATAGGGAATTGCTCGTTAAAACCACCGGCGAATTTATTGATGTGGAAGAAATAAAAAATCTGGTGGTAGTAAACCGTCAGGGAGCCATCGTCCGATTAAGAGATATAGCTGATATCCAGGATACTCAGGAAGAAGTTAAGATATATTCCAGGATAAATGAAAATGAAGGTCTTAGGATTCTCGTACAAAAACAAAGTGATGCCAACAGTGTGCGAGTGGCCGAAAAGGTTAAAAGTGCACTGGCAGAAATAGAAAAAACTTTGCCACCTGATATTGAAATAACCGAGATTTTAGACCAATCCAACTATATACAAAGATCCATAAATA
>JAQWCA010000017.1 GCA_028706065.1 Tepidanaerobacteraceae bacterium | reverse complement strand
AAAAGGTACCAAAGAACAAATTATTAAAGAAGAACAAAATAGACAGGAGGAAATTGAAAAAGAGAGAGATAATATAAAAAATGAGTCTAAAAAACTGTCTAAAGAGAGACTATACTTTGAAATTCTATACGATTACTATTCAGTAGAAAGGGATAGGAAAAGTGCCGTTTTAAAGGTAGCTGACACTGATAAAACTTTTTCTTTGCAGGCATGGCTTCCTGAAAAATATGAAGAACATGTCAAGAAAAAAGTCTTAGAAGTAACTGACTTAGTATATCTGGAGTTTCAAGTGCCGACTGAAGATGAAGATATCCCGGTATTATTGTCCAATGCTAAACTCATTGAGCCCTTTGAGGTAATAACTGAACTATATAGTTTACCTGACCCCAGGGGAGTCGATCCAAACCTCTATATGGCTCCTTTTTACTTTGTTTTCTTCGGTATGATGTTAAGTGATGCCGGATATGGTATTGTCTTAAGTCTCCTTACAGGATACGCACTTTGGAAATTTAAACTGGCAGGCTCCGGCAAGAAGTTTGCCGCCATGCTTTTTCTCTGCGGTATTTCTACTGCAATGTGGGGAGTCATTTTTGGCGGATGGTTTGGCGACTTAATAAAAGTTAAACCACTATGGATAAATCCCTTAGATAATCCTCTTTTAGTGTTGATAGTGGCTTTTATTTTGGGAATTATCCAGATATATACGGGGATTATATTAAATGCATATAAAAACATCAGAGCGGGTCATATAGCTGATGCTTTAATGGATCAGGGACTGTGGTTGGTTTTACTGACAGGTCTTTTGATGTTTGTAAAGCCGGAACTTTCAGCAGTAGCTAAGAATGTATCCATATTCGGGGCTCTTGGCTTGGTTCTTACCCAGGGAAGATCTCAGAAAGGGATCTTAAAGAAACTAATGTCAGGAATATTGAGTCTATATAATATCACAGGATACCTCAGTGATGTTTTGTCATATTCGCGACTTTTAGCTTTGGGACTTACTACTGGAGTTATTGCCACTGTTATCAATACCATGGCGAAGACTGTGGCAGGTAGTTTTATTGGATATATTGTAATGGCACTCATTATTGTGGGTGGGCATGTATTCAATCTAGCCATAAACGTATTGGGTGCTTATGTTCACAGCAGTCGTCTACAGTATATAGAGTTTTTCAGTAAATTTTATGACAGTGGTGGCCAAGCTTTTGACCCATTGAAAATTAAAACGACTTATGTTCAATTAGAAGACATTTAAAAAATAAAAGCACATAAAATTAAATTTTTTGGAGGAGGAGTTACAATGTCAATTACTCTGGGACAAGTATTAGCATTATTTGGAGCAGCACTGGCTGTAGGTTTACCTGGAATAGGTTCAGCGAGAGGTGTGGGAATCGTAGGTGAAAGTGCTGCAGGCCTAGTTACAGAAGACCCGGGCAAATTCGGGCAAGCTTTGATTCTTCAAGCACTTCCCGGAACACAGGGTATATATGGTTTCTTGGCAGGATTTTTGACCATACAAAAAATCGGATTACTCGCTGGGACAATAGTTGATCTGACACCCTTTCAGGGCTGGTTAATATTTGCATCTTGTATGCCTATTGCTATCGTGGGCTTGGCTTCAGCTATTTACCAGGGTCGAGTTGCGGCTGCCGGTATCGGTATTGTATCTAAACGTCCTGAAGAAGTAGCCAAAGGTATTACTTTTTCTGCTATGGTTGAAACTTATGCTGTGCTTGCTTTATTGGCTACCATATTGATGTTGTTTGGCATCAGCATATAAGGGAGTGTCTTAAACCATGGAGGGTATTGCAAAGATTAAGGAAAAAATTATGGAGGAAGCCCGAGCAGAAAAACAAAAGCTTATTGAAGATACCCAGGCCAAGGCCCGGGACATAAAAGCGAAGTATGAGCGCCAAGCAGAAGAAATGCGGCAGGATATTCTTGAAAGAGCCAAGAAGACGGCTGATGAAAAAAAGCGGAGAATACTTTCAATGGCGCAGCTAGAAAATAGGAAAGCAGTATTACAAGTAAAGCAACAAATAATTGATGAAGTTTTTATAAAGGCCAAGGAAAACCTTAAAAAGTTGCCTGACGAGGATTACCAGAAATTATTCGGTGAAATGCTCGTAAAAAGTGTTATTTCAGGCAATGAAGAACTAATAATTTCCGAGCAGGACAAGAATAGGATTTCACCGGATTTTCTAAATAAAGTAAATGAATATCTAAAAAGCCAAGGTATGCAAGGAAATCTTAAGATTTCTGAAACCTGCGGACAGATGATAGGTGGATTTATACTCAAATCCGAGGACCTAGAGGTTAATAACACATTTGATTCCCTTATAAACATGGAAAGGGAAGAGTTGGAAACGGAAATAGCAAAAATTCTTTTCGAGGAGTGATTAAATGGCGAAAGATACAGATTTCCTATATGTTTCAGCTCGAATAAAGTTTCTGGAAACGAAGCTCCTCGGAAGAACCGCTATTGAAAGGCTCCTTGACGCCCAAGGGCCGGATGAGGCCCTTAAGGTTTTAAGTGATACCGATTATGGCAGCGATATTGCCGAAATGGAAAACATATATGATTTTGAAAGAGTTTTGGAAAAAAGCATGGTAAGGACCATAAGAACCCTTAAGGAATCATTTAAAGATCATGAGATGATACGTTTTTTCACCGTGAAAAATGATTATCACAATTTAAAAGTGATTGTAAAGGGAAATATCCTAGGGACAGAACCTAAAGAGTATTTCTCTCATTTGGGTGAAGTTTCCCCGGAAGAAATGAAAAAATTTGCGGAAGGGGATAACGGTGCTATAATTCCAGACAGTCTAAAAAAGGCTTACCATAAAGCCATAGAAGTATATGAAGTGACTCGAGATCCACAGCAGGTGGATTTGGCATTGGATAAGGCCCTTTTTGAGGATATGGCCCAAATTACTAAAAATGTGAAGGCACCCTTTTTAGAGGAGTACTTGACAGACCTCGTAGATCTTACAAATATTAAGACATTGGTGAGATTGAGGAAAATCAATGCAGATATAAGGACTCTCGACAGTGCCTTGCTCCCCGGCGGAAATTTAACAAAGGAGTTTTTTAAGGAAATCTTTTCCGGTAATACACAGAGCATTATCGAGGCTCTTAATTCCTTACCTTATAATCAGGTAGTTGAGGAAGGTCTTATGCAATGGGAGTCCAGTGGAAGTCCTTCGGTTTTTGAGAAATTGCTCGATAATTATTTAATTTCTATTGCGAGAAAAGGTCTTTATAAACCCTTTGGACCGGAGACGGTCATAGGTTATTTGGCTGCTCGAGAGAATGAGCTAAAAATTCTAAGAATTATCATGGTGGGAAAGATCAACAGCATATCCTCGGATATGATAAGGGAGCGATTGAGAGATGTCTATGTATAAAATAGCAGTGGTAGGAGATAAAGATACCGTTCTTGCATTTAAATCTTTAGGTGTTGACGTCTTTCCCGTCTTGAACGATAAACAGGCTAGTTTTACTATTACTAAGCTTGCAAAAGAGAGCTATGCGGTTATTTTTGTTACAGAACAAATCGCAAAAGAAATTCCTGAGAAAATCAGTCAGTTCAGAAGCCAGATGCTTCCGGCAATTACATTAATTCCTAGTAACCGGGGCACCCTTGGAATCGGAATAGGAGAAGTGAAAAAATCTGTGGAAAAAGCGATTGGAGCAGATATCTTATTTAGAAAAGAGGGAGAGGAATGAAAAAAGGCGTTATAGTCAAAGTTTCCGGTCCCCTCGTTGTGGCCACGGGCTTGCCCGAGGCCAAGATGTTCGACGTGGTCAGAGTCGGTGAGCAAGGCCTTATCGGTGAGGTCATAGAGGTTCATGGAGAAAAACTTTCCATACAGGTCTATGAGGAGACTTCAGGCTTGGGCCCCGGGGACCCGGTGATTTCTACGGGCGTTCCCCTTAGCGTTGAACTGGGACCTGGAATATTGGAGGGGATGTTTGACGGAATCCAGCGACCCCTCGATGCTATCGAATCAGTAGCAGGAAGTTATATCACAAGAGGAATTGACATACCTGCTCTTAACAGAGAGAAGAAATGGGATTTTAAACCCACGGCCAAAAAAGGACAGAAAGTTTCAGGAGGAGACTTTTTAGGAACTGTACAGGAAACTATCATAGTAGAACATCGGGTTATGGTTCCGCCGGAAATATCCGGTGAGATAGTTGAAATCTATCAGGGTGAGTTTACCGTAACAGATACTATTGCAAAGATAAAAACCGATAATGATGAGATCGTAGATGTGACGATGATGCAGAAATGGCCTGTTAGAATGATTCGCCCTTACAAAGAGAAGATTCCACCGGAGGAGCCAATGTCAACCGGGCAAAGAGTAATTGATACCTTCTTTCCGGTAACTAAAGGCGGTTCAGCTTGCATACCCGGCCCCTTCGGCAGTGGAAAGACTGTAGTACAGCATCAGCTGGCTAAGTGGGCAGATGCACAAATCGTTGTTTACATTGGTTGCGGTGAGCGTGGTAATGAGATGACCGATGTTCTGTTGGAGTTCCCGGAGCTGATAGATCCCAAAACCGGTGAGCCTCTCATGAAGAGGACAGTTTTAATAGCAAATACTTCAAATATGCCGGTGGCAGCTCGAGAAGCTTCCATATACACCGGTGTTACAATAGCCGAATATTTTCGGGACATGGGGTACAGTGTGGCATTAATGGCTGACTCCACATCTCGCTGGGCTGAAGCCCTCAGAGAAATGTCCGGTCGTTTGGAAGAAATGCCCGGTGACGAAGGTTATCCTGCATATCTATCTAGAAAGATTGCCGAGTTTTATGAAAGGGCAGGCAGAGTAATAACCCTTGGCAGTGAGGATCGAGAAGGTGCACTCACATTGGTAGGTGCTGTTTCACCTCCCGGTGGTGACCTTTCAGAACCGGTAACTCAGGCTACTCTGCGAGTTGTAAAAGTGTTCTGGGCGTTGGATGCTTCATTGGCTTATGCCAGGCACTTCCCAGCCATTAACTGGCTCACCAGTTATTCGCTGTACTCCGATACTGTAGAAGAATTTATGAATAAAAATATCTCTGCAAATTGGGAAGAATTGCGGAGTGAAGCCATGGTATTATTACAGGAAGAAGCTAGCTTACAGGAAATCGTAAGGCTTGTAGGTATTGATGCTCTTTCCCTAAAAGACAGGCTCATACTGGAAGTGTCAAGATCCATCAGGGAAGACTTCTTGCACCAGAACGCATTCCATGAAGTGGATACCTATACTTCCTTGAATAAACAATACAGGATGCTCAAGCTAATTTTAATGTTCTATGAAGAAGCTAAAAAAGCAATAGATCACGGAGTTGTGTTCTCTGAAATAGAAAATCTGCCGGTTCGGGAACGGATTGCCAGAGTAAAATACTCCGAAGAAAAGGACGTAAGCATATTTGATGCCATTGAGAAAGAATTGAAGCAACAGATAGAAAATCTTATGGAAGGGGGGAAGCTAAATGATTAAAGAAT
This sequence comes from Tepidanaerobacteraceae bacterium, assembly GCA_028706065.1. Classification (GTDB taxonomy): domain Bacteria; phylum Bacillota; class Thermosediminibacteria; order Thermosediminibacterales; family Tepidanaerobacteraceae; genus JAQWCA01. The sequence goes on along the minus strand of JAQWCA010000017.1, from coordinate 12,540 downwards.
ACAGAACCGCCAGAGAAATCGCCGGCCCGTTGATGATGGTTGAAAAAGTTGAAGGAGTAAAATATAACGAACTGGTAGAAATCCAAACATCTTCAGGAGAAGTACGCCGTGGTCAGGTTTTGGAAATTGACGGAGATAAAGCATTGGTTCAGCTGTTTGAAGGCTCTACAGGTCTTAACATAAATGACTGTAAAATAAGATTTTTAGGCAAGAGTATTGAATTAGGTGTTTCCATTGACATGTTGGGCAGGGTATTTGATGGCTCCGGTAGGCCCAAAGACAATGGCCCCAAAATCATCCCGGAAAAGCGGCTCGATATTGAAGGTAACCCTATAAACCCCACAGCCCGAGATTATCCTTCAGAGTTTATACAGACAGGTCTCTCTGCCATTGACGGACTGAATACATTGGTCCGTGGTCAAAAGCTTCCCATCTTTTCAGGTTCCGGTTTGCCACATGCTCAGCTGGCAACTCAGATAGCCCGGCAGGCCAAGGTGCTTGGAACAGACAGCAAATTTGCAGTTGTCTTTGCTGCTATGGGTATTACCTTTGAGGAAGCTGACTACTTTATTTCAGATTTTAGAAAGACCGGTGCCATTGATCGGTCGGTGCTTTTTATAAACTTGGCTAACGACCCGGCCATTGAGCGTATATCAACACCGCGTATGGCACTCACCTGTGCCGAATTCCTTGCTTTCGAAAAGGATATGCACGTACTGGTCATTCTTACTGATATGACAAACTACTGTGAAGCCCTCCGCGAAGTTTCCGCTGCAAGAAAAGAAGTTCCCGGACGTAGGGGATATCCGGGCTATCTTTATACTGACCTCTCTACCATCTATGAAAGGGCCGGTCGTCTCCGGGGTAAAGGGGGATCTATAACTCAGATACCGATTTTAACCATGCCTGAAGACGATAAAACCCATCCAATTCCGGACTTGACAGGATATATCACAGAGGGTCAGGTAATTCTCAGCCGTGAATTATACAGAAGAGGTGTAATGCCACCAATAGATGTATTACCTTCCCTTTCCAGGCTTAAAGATAAGGGTATAGGTAAAGACAAGACCCGGGAAGATCATGCCGACACTATGAATCAGTTGTTTGCTGCCTACGCTAGAGGTAAGCAGGCCAAAGAGCTAGCAGTTATTCTAGGTGAGGCTGCATTAAGTGATACTGATAAACTCTTTGCACAATTTGCTGATGAATTTGAAAAGCGGTATGTCTCTCAGGGTGAAAATGAAGACAGAAGTATAGAAGAGACGCTCAATTTAGGGTGGGAACTTTTAACTATTTTGCCGAAAGCAGAGCTCAAGCGAATAAGAGACGAGTATATCGAAAAGTACCTGCCTGAAAAAGGAGAAGAGTAAAAATGCAAACTCGGGTAAATCCCACCCGGATGGAGCTTACACGCTTAAAGAGACAGATTGTAACTGCCCGGCGTGGGCACAAACTACTAAAAGACAAGCAGGATGAGTTGATCAAAAAGTTCATAGATATGGTCAAAGAAAATAAGAGGCTCCGGGAAGAAATAGAGCGGGATTTGGAAATGTCCTTTAAGAGCTTTACTATGGCACGCAGCCAAATGTCCCAAGAAGTGTTGGAAGAAAGTCTCATGATCCCCTCAGCCCGGGTAAATATCAATATTGCAAAGCAGAATATCATGAGTGTAAATGTGCCAAAAATCGATATACATCAGGAGGAAGGCAGCAATATCTACTCTTATGGATTTGCAGGCACTTCCGGAGAGCTAGACAGTGCTATAACGATTCTCTCTGGGATGCTTTCCAAAATGCTGAAACTATCAGAAATTGAAAAGGCCTGCCAACTGATGGCTGATGAAATTGAAAAAACCCGCCGTCGAGTCAATGCTTTGGAATACGTAATGATCCCTTCGATGGAAGAGACCATAAAGTATATTACAATGAAACTCGATGAAAACGAACGTGGGAATATAACAAGACTCATGAAAATAAAAGAAATGGTTATGGAAGCCTAAAAAAAGCCCTTACCGTGTTCAGCGGTTAGGGCTTTTTTAATATATGCAGCAGCGTTATACTAGAAAAAAACGGAAATTTATGCAGGAATATGCAGATTTATGTCGAATCTATTTTGTAATACATCAATAATATATTTTTGATATTATAATTGATTATGTGAGGGGTAGAAACTGGTTTACTTATGAAGGTTTTTACCTCAAATCAAACTCGGTCAGAGGTTTTACATTCCTGAGGATGTTGAAGCACGCCGAAAACCTCCCACGAATATCGTGGGTCGTTTTAGCGTGCTTTGTTAATTTTAAAATAATTATAAGGCTGATTTGCAAATAAGCAAATTTATCATTCTTGAGTTTAAAGAAAGGGTGAGAGTCAATGTGGTAAAAAATAAAGATTTTATAGAAAGGGGTATTAGAAGAATCATAACATCTTTGCACCAAGAGGTCTTTGGAAAAGGTCCCGAAGAATCATGGGTAAAAATCAATAAAAACATTGCCACGTTTTCATGCACAAGAACTCTAACACCGATGGAAATATTTCTTTTAGGCACACAGGATGGAAAAGAAGAGGTTAAATCCTTAAGAATAAGAATTTCCTCAGCCATAAAAGAACGCCTCACCACAGAAATTGATGTCATCTGTGGCATTAAAATATTGAGCATTACAGATGATATCCACATTGATTCAGATACATGGTTTGGTGCAATTATACTTCAAAGCAGTATTGAATAAGAAAGGGAGATAAAATGCGTAAGATTGATATTAAGAAGAGAACAACCAGTATAGGTACAAAATTTGCATGCCTAATAGCCGCTATGATAATAGGCATATGTAGCCTTTTAGGTTTTTTTACTTATCGTCTTTCATCAGAGTCTTTAAATGACAATATCCGCACTTCTTTAGAATATCGAATAAAAGATAATACAAAACTCGTAGCACAAGCTATTGATTTGCGTATGCAGGAATTAGCATCAATGGCGGATCGTTATGTAATAAAGGAAATGGTTTGGGAGAGTCAAAAACAGGCACTCATAGAAGAGAGTCAAAAACGAGGTGACTACATAGAACTTGGTGTGGCTGATACTTTGGGAAACCTTTCATTTATAAGTGATAGCAATACAAATATCTCGGACAGAGATTATTTTAAAAAAGCTGTCGGTGGTAATACAAATATTTCTGAACCTTTTATTAATAATACTGATGGGAGAATGGTCATAACAATCGCTGCTCCCATAACTGATGATGACAATAAAGTGGTTGGCGTCTTGATAGGCGGTTTGGATTATAACAATTTAGTTTCCATCGATGATATAAAACTTGGAAATACCGGCTATGCATACATATTGGGCAAAGATGGGACAACTATTGCTCATCCCGATGATGACTTGGTATTGAATGAAGATAACACCATTAAGGCATCCAGCAATGATGAAAATCTGATACCCCTTGCCAAACTTGAAGAAAAGATGATAAAAGGAGAAATGGGTGTCGGCATTTATGAATATAATGGAATAGAAAAGTTCATGGCTTATGCCCCCATTGAGGGAACAGAATGGTCTATGGCATTGACCCAAGAAAAAAATGAGATTTTTAATAAAATTAACCTTATGAAAAGATATATTTTTATAATAACCATGGTATTTATAATTCTGGGTATAATTTTTGGCATGGGGATTTCAAGAATGATCAGACTTCCATTAGCTAAAATGACACAATATACAAATCAATTAGCAAAAGGAAACTTAAGCAAAAAACTGAATTTCAAGCGCAATGATGAATTGGGAGAAACTGCAAGTGCCTTGAATATAGCTGTAGAGGCAATAAGAGAATTGATACAAAATGCAAAACACCTGGCTCTACAGTCCATGGATTCATCGGAAAAAATTTCATCATCATCTCAAGAAGTCAGTGCTGCCAGTGAGGAAATAGCCAGCACTATTGAGCAGATGGCTGAAGGAGCCTCAGAACAAGCAAAAAATGCCGAGGCAACTGCCGAATCAGCCCACATCTTAGAAGAAAAAATCAATTTAATCAATGAAATGTTGCAAGAATCCATGGAAAACTCCCAGGATATGATAGAAAAAAATCAGAATGGCATAATTCTTGTAGAAGACTTTAAGGAGACATTTGCAAAAACTTCAGAAGCTGCCGGGATTGTAAGTAAAAGTGTTGAGGCTATAGCGGAAAAGTCCGATGCTGTTAATAGTATAATAGAAGCTATAAATTCTATAGCTGATCAAACAAATCTTCTTGCCTTAAATGCTGCCATAGAAGCTGCCCGGGCAGGTGAACAGGGGAGAGGCTTTGCTGTTGTCGCTGAAGAAGTGAGAAAACTAGCTGAAGAGTCTTTAAAATCCACAGAGGATATCAAAGGAATCATCGATGAAATAATGAACGTGATAACAAAGGCAAAAGCTTCCGTTGAATATGCAGAAAATCTTTATGAAGAATCGAGTTCTTCTGCCGATAAAACCGTTGAAGTATTCGATGACCTGAAGACTTCAGTAGAAGGTACTATAGATCGCGTCAAAAAACTAAATGCGACAATGGAAGAAGTAACCAAATCAAAAGAGGAAGCTATAAAGGCTGCAGAAAATATCTCAGCAATTTCCCAAGAGTCAGCAGCAGGAACTGAGGAAGTAAGTGCTTCGGCTGAAGAACAGGCGGCATCGATGGAAGAGGTTACTGCGACAATACAGGAATTACATGAAATGATTGGCCAACTCAATGAATCTATAGAGGTTTTTGAGCTTTAATATCGTTACATGAAGCTGTTCCAAAAATAGTTTGGGACAGCTTTTTTCTTTGATTTTAGGCATATTTTAATGGCCCATTGGAAAAATAAAAGAAGGAAATTACTATAGTTTTGGAGTTGAATAAAAATAAAATACGATATTACAAAAATTTTAAGAAAAAGTATAACAATTATTTTATTTATTATGGGCACATTGCTTTTATTAAAGCAAAACCGCTGGGCTTTTGGGTTACTATTGGGGGGCTTGGTTTCAAACCTCAATTTTGCCCTTTTATATATATCCATCGATAAAACGTTGGGAAATAGTTTTAAAAGTGCCTTTATAATTGCTTATGGGGTTTATTTGGCTCGGTTATTAGTGATTTTATCAATACTGATTTATTCCATAACAATGGGGATGGACGTATTTATATTTTCCGTCTTGGGATTAATAGTAATAAAAGTTGTCATTATTTCAAATACTATCTTTGGAAGGTGGGGCAGGTGGAATTTTTTCCAAAGGTAGTTTTTGTTTTATTTATATTGGGGGAATCTATTTCTATAACTGAAACCGTAGTTGTCACATGGGGTATTATGTTGGTGCTTATGATCATAGCATTCTTAGTTGGGAGAAATTTTGAAAAAATTCCGCACGGTATTCAGAATGTATTAGAAGTATTGTATGAAGGAATAGGAAACCTGATAAAGGTAACAATGGGTGAAGAAAGACCCGGGTTTATACCTTATATAGGTACTTTAACTCTTTATTTGACAGTTGCAAACCTCATAGGTCTTATAACTTTTAGGCCACCTACGGCAGATCTTTCTACGACATTGGCACTGGCTTTGATAACTTTTATATTAACTCAAATTGAAGGTATTAGAAGAAAGGGTTTTTTAGATTATTTGAAAGGATTTTTTGAGCCACTTGCCTTTATGGCACCGCTCAATTTCCTGGGAGCACTTACAAATCCATTTGCACTGGCTTTTCGACTTTTTGGCAACATCGTAGCCGGCATAGTTATAATGGGTCTTGTTTATCAAGCTGTGCCCATTGTTATACCGGTACCGCTACATTTTTATTTTGAAATATTTTCCGGGATTTTACAAACCTTCATATTTATCATGCTTACCCTGACATTTATAGCTATGGCTGCCGACTAAAGGGGAAGTGTTTAGAGGAAAGGAGGAAATAGGATGCCTGTAATCGATGGGAAGGCGTTGATTTTGGCCTTTTCCGCTCTTGGAGCGGGTATAGCCATGATAGGGGCGCTTGGGACCGGCATAGGCCAAGGTATTGCCGCTGGAAGGGCATCAGAAGCAGTAGCCCGACAGCCTGATGCTCAGGGGGATATCATCAGGACACTGCTACTGGGTGATGCAGTGGCAGAAACAAGTGCAATATATTCACTTATCGTTGCTTTGATACTCATTTTTGCCAATCCTCTGGTGGGACTTTTGTAACTACATTTGCAGCAAAAAAGGACAGATGACATGTTCATTAATCCCTACACCTTTGTAATACAACTTATAAATATTGCGATTCTCTTCTACTTCTTGAAGCGGTTTTTATTTCATCCATTGAGCAGCTTTCTAGAAAATCGCAAAGAAAATATCAGACAACAATATGGAGAAGCTGAACGGCAAAAACTTGAGTCGGAAAAGATTTACAATGAATATAGAAGTCGCCTTGACGGTTCTAAAGAGGAAATTCGGGCTATGATAAAAACAGCGAAAAAAGAAGCTGAACAAACCCGCCGAAGTATATTGGAACAGGCGCAACAGGAAGCAGAACTATTGATATCAAAAGCCAAGGGGGAAATGGAAAGACAAAAAGACAAAGTCTATCGAGAGCTCATGGAACAGTCAGTGGATTTTTCGTTGGTTATGGCATCGAAAGTTCTTGAACAAAAAATATCCAAAGAAGAACATCATGGAATAATCCGGCAGGTAATAAACAGGATAGGTGATGAAAGGGAATGGGTGCAGTAGAAACTTACGCAGAAGCCCTTTTTTCTGTTGCTAAAGAGAAGGGAAGGATTGAAGAAATACTGTATGAATTGCAAGATATATGCCAGCTGATGGACACTGTGAAGGATTTTAGGCTTTTTTTAAACCATCCGCTTATTTCGGTGTATGTGAAAAAAGCCGTAGTAAAATCTGTCTTTTCTATACAAATAAGCCAAGAGATGCAAAATTTTATTTTTTTTACAATAGAACGAAACAGACAGAATTCATTGAAACAAATCCTCGGGAAATACTCGGATCTTTACCGTAAGTTTAAAAACGAAAGATGTGCAAAGGTTTATACCGTTGTAGCCCTTTCCGATAAAGAAAAGGCAGTGCTAAAAGATAAACTTGATACTATGTTTGATACAAATGCTGTAATTGAAAACATTATAGATAAGACAATCTTAGGTGGAATTATCATACGCATGGGTTTTGAGGTAATTGACGGGAGTTACCGGTCTGATCTAGAAAAAATAAAAACCGCAGTGTTGCAAGGAGAGTATATATGACTCTGGTGACTGACGAAATCGTCTCTGTCATTAAAGACAAAATTCGGGACTATGAAAAGCAATTAGAAGTAGATGAAGTTGGATATGTAGTAAATGTAGGCGATGGCGTTGCGCGAATTTATGGGGCAAACCGAGCTATGGCCGGTGAACTATTGGTTTTTAAAAATGGCATGCACGGTATGATTTTAAACCTTGAAGAGGATTCTATAGGATGTGTGTTATTGGGTTCCGATACAGAAATTAAGGAAGGAGATGAAGTACATCTAACCGGGCGAGTTGTAGAAGTACCTGTCGGAGATAAACTCCTCGGACGAGTTGTCAATGCTCTTGGCCAGCCTGTAGATGGGAAAGGCACCATAGAAACCGGTAAAAAACGGCCTATAGAATACCCAGCTCCGGGAATCGTAGAGCGGAAACCGGTAAAAACGCCGCTCATGACCGGTATCAAATCCATCGATGCCATGATTCCCATAGGCAGGGGTCAGCGAGAACTTATTATCGGTGACCGCCAGACTGGAAAGACGGCTATAGTCTTGGATACAATTATAAATCAAAGAGGCAAAAATGTTTTTTGTGTATATGTAGCTATAGGACAAAAAAGTTCAAATGTAGCCCGACTGGTAGAGACTTTAAGGGGGAAAAAGGCACTGGATTATACTATAGTTGTCAGTGCCAATGCCAGTGAATTGGCACCGCTTCAATACATTGCACCTTATGCGGGATGCGCTATTGCAGAAGAATTCATGTACAGCGGAAGGGATGTGCTAATAATCTATGACGACCTTTCCAAACACGCTGTAGCATATAGGGCTATGTCCTTATTACTTCGCCGTCCGCCGGGTCGAGAAGCTTTTCCAGGAGATATTTTTTACCTTCATTCAAGACTCTTGGAAAGGGCGGCTTGCTTGAACAAACACCTTGGGGGAGGTTCCATGACGGCATTACCTATTGTGGAGACCTTAGCTGGGGATGTATCAGCTTATATTCCCACCAATGTGATTTCTATCACTGACGGACAGATATATCTTGAGTCAGAACTGTTTTATGCTGGCATACGACCGGCTATAAACTCAGGCTTATCAGTGTCGAGGGTAGGTGGAGCTGCCCAGTTTAAAGCCATGAAACAGGTAGCAGGCAGACTTAGACTGGAGCTGACCCAGTACCGTGAACTTGAGGCCTTTGCTCGCTTCGGTCAAGAACTGGACAAAGAGACTAGACAGAGATTGACTCGGGGTGAACGCATTGTAGAAATCTTAAAGCAGACCCAGTTTGAACCGATGAGCTTTTCAACTCAGGTAATTTCACTTTTCGCCATAACTTATGGGTTATTAGATGATATAAAGATTGAGAATGTAAGACGTTTTGAGAGGGAACTGCACCGGTATATCAATTCAGCTCATGAAGATTTACTTAGAGAAATTGAAGAAAAGAAAGCATTGGACGATGAATTGGAAGACAGAATGCAAGTTGCTATTACAGAATTTAAACAAAGGTTTATTTCGAATTAGATTACCGTTAATTAGAGGTGGTGCTTTTGGCAGCCTTAAAAGATATAAAAAGACGAATTACGGGCATAGAAGACCTAAAGAAAATTACCGGAACCATGTATATGGTGTCATCGGTTCGGTTCAAATTGGTCCAAAAAAAGGTTAAATACATCGATAATCTAATAGAAAAATTAAGGGATATAATGAGCAAAATCCCCGTTAAACCAAGGTCCAGGGCATCACTGCCACTGTTTATAGTAATAGGTTCAGACAGGGGTCTTGCCGGTGGATATAATTCAAATCTCATGGACATGGTGTATAAAGAAATTAGTGAACATGAAGGCACTAAGATTATTTCCTTGGGGCGAAAGGTAGAAAAGTTTTTTGCCAAAAAAGGCATAGCAACAGTGAAAAGTTTTAAGGACATTGATAGTCAACTACCACCGGAGGTAATAAATGATTTAATTCGGGAGGCTATAAAATCTTACAAAGACGATTCCGAAATATACGTAGCTTATACACACTTTGCCGGTGTTACCCGCCTTGAACCAAAGATTGCTAGGGTTTTGCCTCCCTTGCCAACTGAAGGGTATCCCAGCGGTGATTATATATTTGAACCTTCACCGGAAGAAATTTTAGAGCTATTGATGGAATTTTACTTAAAAATGAGCATTGAAAGCTTTTACCTCAACTCTCATATAAGTGAACAGGCAGCTAGAATGGTAGCTATGGAAAGTGCCACTGAAAATGCTGATGAACTGCTGGAAGACTTGGGAGCTTTATATCATCAGAGAAGAAAAGATATTATTACCAGGGAAATATCTGAAATAGTAAGTGGGGCTGAAGGTATCAGTCTTTGAGGAAGTGAAGCTTATGGAAGGAACGGATTTTTTTAATAAAACTGCCCAAAAGACAGCAGAAGTGGTGTCCATAGTAGGTCCAGTAGTGGATGTAAGATTTTTTAATGAAGAACTACCCTCTATATATACTGCCCTTGAAGTAATAGATGAAAACCTGGAAAGGCCCCAAGAAGGACCTAGGAATCAAGATTTAGGCAAATCCCTCCGGGTTATTTTGGAAGTGATGCATCATTTAGGAAACGATACTGTCAGGTGTATAGCTATGTCTTCCACCGATGGTTTAGTGCGTGGGATGAAAGTAATAAATACCCGAAAGTCGATGGACGTGCCGGTAGGGGAAGAAATCTTGGGAAGGGTTTTCAATGTCCTAGGTGAGCCCATAGATGATGTTTCGGGGATAGAAATAAGAGATCGCTGGCCTATACATCGCCCTGCACCGCCCTTTGAAGAACAGGAGATTCGGGAGGAAATATTCAGGACCGGTATAAAGGTGGTAGATTTATTGAGCCCATACCCCCGAGGCGGCAAAATAGGCCTCTTTGGAGGTGCCGGAGTGGGGAAAACTGTGCTTATAATGGAGCTTATCCGGAATATTGCAACCGAACGCAAGGGATACTCGGTTTTTGCAGGAATAGGAGAAAGAACTCGGGAAGGGAATGAGTTGTGGCTTGAAATGAAGTCTTCCGGGGTTTTAGAAAAGACAGCTCTTATCTTCGGTCAGATGAACGAACCGCCGGGAGCCCGTATGCGAGTGGCTCAGGCTGCTCTGACCATGGCCGAGTATTTTCGTGATGAAAAAGGTCAGGATGTGTTGCTTTTTATAGATAATATCTTCAGATATATTCAGGCGGGTTCCGAAGTCTCTGCACTCTTGGGTAGAATTCCCTCAGCGGTGGGCTATCAACCCACATTGTCAGTAGATGTAGGTGTAATTCAAGAGCGTATCACCTCCACTAAAAAAGGCTCTATAACTTCGGTCCAGGCTGTGTATGTTCCGGCAGATGATTTGACGGACCCGGCACCGGCCACCACCTTTGCTCATCTAGATGCTACGACGGTATTATCGAGAAAGGTTGCGGCTTTAGGCCTATATCCGGCAGTAGACCCCCTTGACTCCACTTCAAGGATACTTGATCCCAAAATTGTAGGTGAAAAACACTATACAGTTGCCCGAAGTGTTCAGGAGGTTCTACAGCGATATAGGGAATTGCAGGACATTATCGCTATTTTGGGTATGGAGGAACTTTCTGAAGAGGATAAGCTGACCGTCTCAAGAGCAAGAAAAATCCAGCGGTTTTTAACCCAACCATTTTTCGTTGCCGAGGCCTTTACAGGGACACAAGGGCGGTTTGTAGAGATTGAAGATACTATAGATGGCTTTTCCGGTATTATAGAGGGAAAAGTGGACGATATGCCGGAGTTAGCCTTCTTTATGGTGGGAACCCTTGAGGAAGCCCAAGAAAAGGCTGAAATGGTGAAGGGAAGACAAAAAAATGGGGTTTAGTTTAGAAATAGTATCACCACAAGAAAAATATCAAAGAGATGTGAACATGGTAATAATACCGGGGGTTGAAGGTGATTTTGGAGTTCTTGCGGGTCACACCCACTTCATAACAGGTGTAAAGTCAGGGAAACTTCGAGTAGTCGATAAAAATTTCGATGCGTATTACAGTATTGACTTTGGCTTGGTAGAAGTGAAGCCACATAAGGTAACAGTAATAACTGAAAAATTTTCGAAACTTAAGAACTAGTAGTTGTTTCGTTAAAAAAAATGTTATTAAATCTGTTAAATTTATTTTGTAGTAGACAAAAACCAGCAGAATTCATTGAAGGAGATACCTAGACAATACTCGAATCTTAAAAATAAATTTAAAAATGACAAACAATAAACCACCTTAAGCATAAGCTTGAATAAAAAAGGCAATAATCATAACGAAAGGGTTAATAAAAAATTGGAATATTTATTGTGGGGGGCTATTTTATGAGACTATTAAAAACTATTGTGGTTGCGGTGCTTTTAGTTGTGACGATACCGGGGATAACCTTGAGCCGGGGAAATGATAATTTATTGGTAGGTGCCCTATCAGAAATCGGTGCTGAGCCGGATATGTTGGATATAGTGGACTGGTCACTGATAAATAGAGAATTTATCGACTTTTCCAAAATGGAACAATACCGTGATGAGATTCTAACAATATTTGAAATGGATCAAGAAATTTTCGATTCTACGAAGGAATATAACGAAACGTATCGAATATTAAATACTAAAGGAAAATTAAATTCCGATACTTTTCTACAAATAATTATCCAGTCAGTGATTTTACCGGAGGAATATGAAAAAGATCCTCAAACTTATCTGGTAGTAGCTGTAAGCGGCAGAAATCATGAGAATTTTGCCGACTTTATTAACAAAACTCGTAAGGCTATTACTTCCTTAGAAGGCCAGTCAAAAATTACCTCTTGTGTTACCGGCACCTTTGATGGTAAACTGAATGAGGTAAAACAGGGTCAAATCCTTGAGAAAATTTGTGGTTATTTTAAAATTTCCGACACAGAAAAAATGAAAGATGACTATACTTTTAATATTATGGGTTTTAGCCCATTGTTATCTGAAGGCGTACAAATACTCGGCAAAGACTATAATATTAACATTGCCATGAGATATAATTCGGAAGAAGATAGAACATATATATGGATTGGGACGCCTATTATTTCACTGGAATATTGATAAAGATCTCCATAGAAGTCAAAATACGGACGTACTTATTGAAATGTGTGTTATAAAAAGCTATCGGAGGGGAAGGCGTTGTCAAGTATTGTTATAGAGGGAGGTAGGCCTTTGAAAGGCACTGTTAAAATGAGCAGTGCCAAAAACGCAGTTCTACCTGTTATAGCGGCTTCGCTACTTACTGAACCTGAATGTATCATAGAAGATGCTCCTGAA
>JAQWCA010000190.1 GCA_028706065.1 Tepidanaerobacteraceae bacterium | reverse complement strand
TGGGATTTTACTTTCTCGCTCAGTTCCTCTACTTCTGCTTCCATCTCCGGTAGGGTTTCTCCATATCTTTCTGATAGTTCATTTATTCTGGTGGTAAGTCTGTAGGAGATTCTGTCCATTTCAGTATTTATTTCATTTATTATGGACACTATCCATTTATCATTTACCAGTATATCTTGGGTTTCTGCTTTGGAAAGTTTCTTGTATTTAGCTTGGACTTTCTTCTGCAGTTTTTTCTCTGCATCTCTTATTTTCTTTTTTGCCTTAGATTCCGTGTCCATTAACCTTAAATATTGTTCAAGTATTTCAAGCTCATCTGCTGCGTCTTCATCGTCTTTTATTTCTCTTATTCGTTTATTTAGATTTATCTTGGTTATATTTCCTCTATCATTTTTAACTTCTTCTAAAACCCCTTCTTCTCCGGAATGTTCTTCTTCAAATTCTTCTTTTTGTCTTGTTATTTCATCTCTTTTTACTTCAAGTTCTTCTATGGCCTGTATTTCCTGTTTAAAATATCTGTTTGTGATTAAATTATCAGGTATTAGTTCTTCATTTGCTGTCCAACCGTTTTCAGAGATCATATAAATATCATCTCTCATAGTCTCTAACCAATAGTTCATAAGATGTTGGTATACATCGTATTTATCGATTAATTTGCTGTCTGAAAAGGCATCTAATAGGTCTTCTGAGATGTCAAATATCAATTCTTTAGGTTTTGTATTAGAATCTATGTCTTTTAGTATTGGAACATATTTATCTTTCCAATTGGCAAGTTTGCCTTTTACTTTATCTGAGTATTTAATGAAATCATCATGAGAAAAAATGGTGGATTTTATATCTTTAGTTTTGACATTTAACTTGCTGTAGCCTTCTCTTTTTGTAGGTAAGAAAAGTTCGTCTTTTAAATGGGGATATACTGACCAGTATTTCTCTAAATCATCAATATCCCTATTGGGTATTCCCCCCATGAGATGTGCTCCGATATCTTGAATATCTTCTTCTTCCTGTGTATCTATATATCTTGGTATATTTAGATTGTAGTCGTTTTCTTCTATTCTTTTTATGTCTACAAAACGAGAGTACTTGGGGATTTCCAGCTGGCCTTTAAATACATCTACGATTTTATGTATATCCCGCTCTCTAAGTCGGTTTTTATTGCCATCTTTTATAAATCCACTGCTTGCATCTATCATAAATATGCCGTTTCGTTTATCTGCATCTTCTTTGTCAATTACAATGATAGATGCCGGAATTCCTGTGCCAAAGAATAGGTTTGCAGGTAGGCCAATTATTCCTTTGATAAGTCCTCGTTTTACGATGTTTTTACGGATTTGGGCTTCTACATTTCCCCTAAAGAGTACTCCATGTGGAAGGATTATTGCACCTTTTCCCTTATTATTCTTTAATGAGTGTATAAAGTGCAGCAAAAAGGCATAATCTCCATTTTTAGCCGGTGGAATACCAAAGCCTTGGAAACGACCATATACGTCATTTTCTGGGTCAAGACCATTTCGCCATGATTTAGTTGAAAAAGGCGGATTGGCTACTGCAAAATGAAAGGTTTCCAGACTTCCATCAGACTTTAAAAACTCCGGTGATGATAGGGTATCCCCTTGCCGAATATCTGCTATTGCATTTTCGTGTAGAATCATGTTCATTTTTGCAAGGGCCCTGGTAGTATTGTCCTTTTCCTGGCCATAGATAGTAAGGCCAAAAGGTGCTTCGTCAGCGGCCTTAAGCAGTAAAGAACCGCTTCCACATGTTGGGTCATAGATGGTATCTCCTCGGCTCTTAGAATTTTCCACACCTATTACCTTCGCCATTACCCTAGATACTTCTGCTGGTGTGTAGAATTGCCCTTTGGATTTCCCCGATTCTGTGGCAAAGTTTCGCATTAGGTATTCGTAGGCATCTCCAAGTAAGTCATCCCCATCGGCACTATTTTTGCTCATATCAAGACTGTCAGATTCAAATATTGATATTAAATTTGTCAGTCTATCTACCTTTTCCTTTCCCCTACCTAGTTTGTCATCATCATTAAAATCCGCTACTGTTATAACTCCTACCAAGTCATTTTCTTCAGCTAGATTATGTATTATTTTATTCATTTTATCGCCAATTTCACTATTTCCCTTTAGTTTCACCATATCGTGAAAACTACCGCCATCAGGCACCACTAATAATGAGTCCGGCTTGCCATAATATTTATCTGTTACATATTTAACAAATAACAATATAAGTACATAATCTTTATATTGAGAGGCATCCATGCCACCTCTTAATTCATCACAGCTCTGCCAAAGTTTAGTGTATAAGTCACTCTTTTTTATTGCCATTTATTTTCCCCCTCATATTTTCCCCAATTGTTATTATTCGAAATTTTAATTATATTTCATTCTGTATGAGTTGCACTTGGTTGTATTTTACCTTATTATAACATTTAGATATGATACAAGAAAGTAGGAATTAAAGATATCTATAGGCTATGCAATCTTCACTTTAAGCAAAAAAGCAAGCCTTCCAAAAGCTCGTGGAGGACTTGCTTCTTACGTTTTGATGCTATTTTTCTTTGATTTCTCCTGCTTTTACTAATGCTACTTTGGTCATTATGGGACCGATGATTTCATAAATTACCGTTGCACAAAGAACAACAGCACGGATCGTGGATGCGTATTGTGGCAGCTCTGTTTCTGCTATACTTATCAAACCTATTGCAACACCGGCCTGCGGTATAAGCGTAAAACCTAAATATTTGGATACAGTTTCAGGAGCTTTCATAAGTTTAGCACCCAAGTATGCACCAACTATTTTACCTACAATCCTGAAAATAACATATATAATACCGACGGCTCCGATAGTCGGTATTATCGTAATATCAAGCTGTGCACCGGATACTGCAAAAAACAGGAGGAATATAGGTGGAGTTATATAATCAGAAAGTCGAAGAATCTCACTACTTTCGTGAGAAATATTGCAAAATACCGCTCCTGTCATCATACAAGCCAGTAACTGAGAAACGCCGTAAAGCTGGGCCAATCCGCCGGAAAGCAAAATCATTCCGCTCATTATGATGACACGGTTACTGCTTTTTTTAAAATATTTTAGCGGAATTTTAAATATAAGACCGACTATACCACCGATTATAATAGCCAGCATGATTTCATTAATCGGATTTATAATTGACACTATGAAGGAAGTTTCTAGACCTTTGCTCATTGTTTTTGCAATGGTAACCGCAAAGCCAAATGCTATCAAGGCTACTGCATCATCCAATGCCACAACACTTAGCAGCATTTCGGTTACCGGTCCTTTGGCCTTGTATTGCTTTACTACCATAATTGTTGCGGCCGGTGCCGTTGCTGCAGCAATAGAGCCGAGAACCAAAGAAAACGCAAAATCGTATCCCACTGCAATTAAAATACCCTGAATAATAAATACTGCAGCTAATGCTGCAAATATTGCAATTACAATTGGTGCAGTACCTACATGCTTAAAATAACTTATTTTAAACTCACAACCAATTATAAAGGCAATAAATACCAGTGCTATATCAGAAATAATGACAAAACTATTTACAACATCCACTGGAAGGATTTTTAAGATGTGCGGGCCAAGCAGCAGTCCTGCAAGTAAATATCCTGTCACATTAGGCAATTTGATTTGTTTTACAAGACGGCCACATAAAAGCCCTGCAAGTAAAAGAATAGCTAAATATGATAATGTGTTTAACTGTAGCATGTTTATTCCCCTTTAAAACCTATATCCATGAATTTTTATTGTAGTTAAAGAATTTAATTTAATATTCCTTCGACAAAAACAACCGGAAATGCAAAAAGTATTCCCTTACCAGGCTTATCAAGAGGACCCAATACTTTGTAAATAACTTTTTTTGCAATTCTTATCTTATCTTCGTTTAGCACCATGAAAATCGTTCGATTTTCTTCTCCCTTAGGTGCCAACAAAGCTCTGATAGAACCGAGAATCGCATCAGATTCTTTGCTAATCACTTGGGCCATTCCAGCTGAATGAATAACGGTAGCACCTTTGATGCCCTCATCGTTTAGTGCAATTAGAAGCTGATCAAGTAGTTCGTATTCATTTAGCACTAAGACTAAAACCTGCATATTTTGCATTCTGAGCACCTCTTTTATAATCATTTATAATATTTATTGTAGCACTGTAACCAGACTAAATCAAAGGGACAAAATCAAAGGGACATACCCTTTGTGCTGCCCTCAGGAGGTAACAGTCACACAAGGGGTACGTCCCTTCGTGTTTCTTCGTCCCTTCGTGTTTCTTCTTGTTTTTCCTTCTTTATCTGATAAATGCAAAATAAAGTATG
>JAQWCA010000189.1 GCA_028706065.1 Tepidanaerobacteraceae bacterium | reverse complement strand
CCTAATATGGGAACCTATGATCTTGAGTTTCGGTTAATGGGAATAATACCAGTAAAAAAAATGAAAGTTCAAGTATTACCCGAGATGCGTGTAATACCAGGTGGCCATTCTTTGGGAGTTAAGCTTCGACCAAACGGAGTCATAGTAGTAGGTTTTGCATCCATAATTGATGATAATGGTCAAAAGTATCAACCAGCACAGGAAGCAGGTATTCAGATTGGGGACACTATTGTGATGGTTAACAATAGAAAAATCTACCAGGCCGAAGAACTGTCAAGTATCGTCAATAATCAAAAATCGGTTACCTTATCTGTCAAAAGAAACAATAAGCTTTTTAATGTAAAAATAAGTCCTGTAAAAAGTAATTTAGGTCTTTATCAAATTGGATTATGGGTAAGAGATATTACAGCCGGAGTTGGCACTCTGACTTTTTATGATTCTAATACTAATTTTTATGGAGCATTAGGTCATATAATTTCTGATGCCGATACCGGAAAAATAATAGAAGTAGGTGAAGGTGAGATAATTCGAGCACGCGTCGCATCTATTTCACCAGGTAGAAAAAATCAACCTGGTGAAAAGAAAGGTATTTTTATAAATGAAGAACAAATTATTGGAAACATTATAGCAAATACTCCTTTTGGAATTTTCGGGAAAGCTTATCAGCCCTTTGAAAACACGCTTTATCCTTCTCTTCCAGTTGCTACTATAAACCAGGTAAGTGAAGGTAATGCCAAAATCCTTACAGTGGTAGAAGGTGAAATAATACAAGAATATGATATTGAAATACAAAAAATCATAAAGCAATCTCATCCCAATGGAAAAGGAATGATTCTTAAAATCACAGATAAGGAATTAATTAACAAGACAGGAGGAATTGTTCAAGGTATGAGTGGAAGTCCTATCATTCAGAATGGATATATAGTTGGAGCTGTTACACATGTTTTTGTAAATGACCCAACTAAAGGTTATGGAATTTTTCTTGAATGGATGTTGGATGAAGTAGATAAACTAAATAACCAACAACAAGTATAAAGAATATAAAAAATAAAAACATATTTTGGTATTCTAGGAGGATTATTCCATAGTTTGTCGAATTAATAAAATAATTAATACATTTTTAGGGGGGGGGAATTCTATGTTAGAAGATCATAAGATAAAATTGTTAATTGCTGACGATAACAAGGAATTCTGCAATTTAGTTGTTGAGTTTTTTGAAAACGACAAAGAAGTCAAAGTACTTGGTGTGGCTCATGATGGGTTAGAGGTTTTAGAAAAGATAGAGGAGTTAGAACCGGAAGTTTTAATTTTAGATTTAATTATGCCTAATCTTGATGGCTTAGGTGTTCTTGAAAGATTATCAAATAACCCTAAAAGACCTAAAATTGTAGTTCTTTCTGCTGTCGGTCAGGACAAAATTACTAAAAAAGCAATTAATTTTGGAGCAGATTATTACATTGTGAAACCTTTTGACTTAAATATACTTGTGGATCGTGTTAAGCAGATGGTTGACACAAATATGCCTTTGCAATGGCAATTACAGAAAAAAACTTCAGATTCAACATATGATAAAAAAAACAATTTAGAGGTGCAGATAACATCTATTATCCATGAAATAGGAGTTCCAGCTCATATAAAAGGATACTTTTACATACGAGAGGCTATATTTATGGTAATAAACAATATTGAACTGTTATCAGCTGTAACAAAAGAACTTTACCCAAATATCGCAAATAAGTATAATACTACTCCTAGCCGTGTTGAAAGAGCAATAAGACATGCTATAGAAGTTGCATGGAGTAGGGGTTGTGTAGAGACACTAAACAGTTTATTTGGATATACAACTACAAAGGACCGCGGGAAGCCTACCAATTCAGAATTTATAGCTATGATTTCTGATAAATTGAGAATGGAATTAAATGTCGGATAATTTTGTAAAAATAGGTTTCAAGAAATCGTTAAACCAAAATACTCACAAGTCTACTCCAGCTATCTATAAACACCATATTCATTGAATGACAATTTCAATGAATAGGTGTTATTTTTTTTGATATAATTGAGATTCAGTGATAATTAAATCTTTTAGGGTTTTGCATGTAGTTGATCTATCTTTTAAAAATTTTATCACCTCTGTCATTTTTCCGATGATGAATACTTTATTATCAGATACTATGAATTCCATTTTATCACCCCGCGTATACTTGTCTTAAAATATTATATGTATTATTATGATAAATATGTTAATAAGGAGATGAGAAAATGGAATTTTACGAGACTACATTGAGCACAAAAAACGTTTTTTCTGGGCGTGTTATAAATCTTCGTTTAGATGAAGTAAAACTGCCCAATGGAAAAAAGTCTACTCGAGAAATTGTCGAACACCCCGGAGCAATTGCTGTGGTAGCCATTAATCGAAACAGTGAGATTATGATGGTAAAACAATACCGAAAAGCTGTAGAAAAAGAACTTTTGGAAATTCCAGCAGGTAAACTTGAAAAAGATGAATCTAAAGAGATATGTGCTAAAAGAGAATTAATGGAGGAGACAGGGTATTACCCAGGTGATTTAAAGTATATGACAAGTTTTTATACTTCTCCGGGCTTTTCTAATGAAATAATCCATTTGTTTTTAGCTAAAAAATTGGTTAAAAAATCTAAAAAAGCCGATTACGACGAATATTTACAGTTAGTAAGAATACCCTTTCAAGAAGCAATAAGAAAAATCCATGATGGTGAAATTATAGACGGTAAAACAATTGTTGGTTTACTATTAACACTGCCTCTAATAAAGGGTGATCTATAATGGAGTATTTTGCGGATCTTCATGTTCACATTGGTGAAGCTAAAAAACAACCTGTGAAAATCACGGCTTCTCGAAAATTAACCCTGGGTAATATTTGTGATTATTGCATCAATAAAAAAGGTATAGATATCGTAGGAATTGTCGACTGTGCCTCTCCGTATGTTCTTCAGGAAATATCAGACTATATCAAGATGGGGGAGTTAATCCCGTTATCCGGTGGAGGATTGAGATATAAAGATGATCTTACGATTATTTTAGGTGCTGAAATTGAAACTACGGAAATAAATGGTGCAGCTCATAGTATTGCCTTTTTCCCACACTATGGACAGATGAAGGATTTTTCAGAGCTTATTTCAAATTATATAACGAATATAACCTTAAGCTCTCAAAAGGCGCGACTTGCTGCAAGAGATTTGTTGAAAATAGTGCGCAATCTTGACGGTGAACTGGTGCCAGCTCATGTATTTACTCCTTTTAAGAGTTTCTATGGTAATTGTTATGATAGACTTTCTACAGCTTTTGAAGATGAACTAAGGTACATTACAACAGTGGAACTTGGCCTAAGTGCTGATACAGAATTTGCAGATACAATAAGAGAATTATCAACAAAAACATTTTTAAGCAATTCCGATGCCCATTCCCTAGAAAAAATCGCACGGGAGTATAATAAGATAAATCTACAATTTCCCGACTTTCACAACCTCTTGTCAGCATTGCAGAGACGAGATGATAATTTTGTGATGTATAATTATGGTCTAAGACCGGAACTAGGTAAATACCATAGAACATTTTGCCCTGATTGTGGTTATATAGCAACAGAAGAACCACCCGTAAAATGTTGCCCGCATTGCAAGAATTATGCTGTAACTCTTGGAGTCCTTGATAGAATAACTCTTATCGCTGACTTAAAATACCCTATTCATCCACATCACAGACCCTTATATCAATACCAAATACCATTAGAATTCATTCCTGGAATTGGTCAAAAAACAATCGATATATTGATTCAAGCTTTCGGAACTGAAATGAATGTTATTCATAAAACTAATCGGGCACAGTTAACAGAAGTTGTAGGAGAGCAAAAAGCAAACAATATTGTATTAGCTAGAGAAGGAAAACTGGGGTTAAAAGTGGGAGGTGGTGGTTTTTACGGCAAGGTTTTTTACAAGAATGTATAATCTTGCTCCTTCCGGCATAATATTTTCTATGAGGTGTACGGGAGGGGGATTTATTAATGAAGTATTTCCCCAATATGTTTATGGAATATTTCAGGGAAAATATTGGTCAGTATGTATTATTAACCATAATATTAATTGCTGGTATCATCATTGGAAGCATTACTGTAAATTTGATATCAGAAAATCAAATGGAAAATATATTGAGCTTTATAAACGGTTTTTTGGCTAATTTCAACAATATATCAGTTGATAATTATTCCATTTTTTACGTGTCACTGTCTAATAATTTAAAAACTGCTTTTGCCATGATTTTGCTTGGTTTCACAGTAGTTGGGTTTCCACTCATATTGGTATTAATATTCTTTCGAGGCTTTGTGCTAGGA
>JAQWCA010000188.1 GCA_028706065.1 Tepidanaerobacteraceae bacterium | reverse complement strand
GGTCCAAGGCCTGAGGAGCTGGAAAAAGCCAGGATAAAATATCAGGATGCTTTAGCTGCCTATGAATCTACATTGGATGATTACGAGAGAAATCAAGGACTTTTTAATTCCGGAGCCATTTCCGAAAATGACTTTATCAATGTCAAAAGAGAATTGGATGTTAAAAAAAGTCAATTATCTATTATGGAATTGGAACTCAACCTATTAGAAAATCCTGATGAGGATGAAATTGCATTAAAACAAGCAGCATTGGAAGAAGCTGAAAAAAGTCTGGCGAATATCAAAAAAAAGCTTGATAAAGCAGTCATCTATGCTGAATTTGATGGGATAGTATTAAAGAAAGATGTAAAGCCGGGGATGACGGTATCGCCGGGTAATTTATTATTAAGTATAGGTAGTCCCTCCGATTTGCAAATCGATTTCGGGGTAAATGAATATGATGCAGCCAGGATAAAAATTGGCCAAAAAGCGATTGTTACCGGTGATGGCTTTGGTGACAAGATATATAATGGTGAAGTTATAAAAATTGCCCCTTCGGCCTCGGCAACGCAAACCAGCAGGGGCAATGAAACTGTTGTAAAGACTACAATAAAAGTAATTGATCCCGATGATAATATAAAACCCGGTTTTTCCGCTTCCGTAGAGATAACGGTAGAAGATAAAAAAGACGTAATTTTACTACCGCTGGAATGTGTGATCGAAGGTGAAGAAGGTAAACAGGTTATGATTATGAAAGATGGAGATATATCTGAAAGAGAAATAAAAACCGGAATAGAAAATGAACTATATACCGAGATAACACAAGGGCTTAATGAAGGCGAGGAAGTACTTCAAAATCCAACCCAGAATAAAAGGTGATATCTGATGATATTAGTTAAAAATATGACAAAGCTTTATATAAATGGCGAAAATCAAGTAGCCGCACTCAAAGAAGTAGATCTTCATGTAAAAGAGGGGGAATTCGTGGCCATAATGGGGCCGTCAGGCTCCGGCAAATCGACCCTTATGAATATCCTCGGGTGTCTTGATAGGCCTACGGCAGGAGAGTATTATCTAGATGGAAAACTTATATCTCAGCTTGATAACCGTCAATTGGCCTATGTCAGAAATAAAAGGATAGGATTTGTATTTCAAAACTTTAATTTGCTTCCACGAATGAGCTCTCTCAGGAATGTTGAAATTCCTATGATTTATGCAGGGGTTTCACCTAAGGAAAGACGGAAAAAAGCTATGGAAGCACTAGAGTCAGTAAGTTTGGGAGATAGATGGCACCACAAACCCAATGAACTTTCAGGGGGGCAAAAGCAGCGAGTAGCTATTGCTCGGGCTTTGGTCAATTCTCCGGGGATTATTTTGGCTGATGAACCGACGGGGAACCTTGACAGTAAATCCGGTGAGGAGATTATGGAGATATTTACTGCCCTACACCGAGGTGGTACTACAATTGTTTTGATTACTCATGAAAATGAGATTGCCCGATATGCCCAAAAGGTAGTAATCTTCCGGGACGGGAGAAAGGTGGAGGAGATATCCGGTGAACTTATTTGAAAGTATTGTAATTGCGTGGGAAAGCATTGTCGCCAACAAATTGCGCTCTCTTCTAACAATGTTGGGCATCATAATAGGTGTTTCTTCGGTAATAACCGTTTCTGCATTGGGACAGGGAGGCAGAGCCGTTATCAATAAAGAAATGGATTCCTTTGGTGCTAATCGATATGGTATCTATTATAGTTATAATCCTGACGACCCTATAACCGAGGCTGATACCTTTACCCTTGCGGATGTGGCAGCTATAAAGGATATTTCACCGGCCGTTGAAGATATTGCACCGATAAACTGGGATTCAGCGAGCATTCGGTCAAAAGGCAAAGAAGTTGGAGTTCAAATAGCGGCGACTACTGCGGATTATGCTAGGATAGCAAATCTAAAGTTGGATGCCGGCAGGTTTTTTAGCCATGAGGATGATAATGCAAGGAAATATGTGGCAATCATAAGTCAATCATTAGCGGAAGAGCTATTCAATTCCTCCGGAGCCATAGGAAAAAAAATAATGGTGGGCAACCGGCCTTTTAAAGTGATAGGTTTGCTGGGACGGGAAGAATCTGTTTTTTCTATGGGCCAGGATAACAAGTTGATGTATATACCTATTTCAACATATTTTTCTGTCAGCGGATCAAATTGGATAAATAGCATTGAGGGTAAAGCCGTATCTCAAACTGAGGTGGATAACGCTATTAGCCATTCCCTGAGCATTTTGCATAGGCGCCATCGAAATAAGGATAAATATCAGGCATGGAATTCCCAAAAAGAAATGGACAGCGTAAATAAGGTTACCGGAACTGTGGCACTGGTAATTAGTGCTATTGCCGGTATATCACTTTTGGTTGGCGGAATCGGTATTATGAACATCATGTTGGTGTCGGTTACCGAAAGGACTCGGGAAATCGGCATCAGGAAGGCATTAGGTGCAAGAGAAAACGATATAATGCTGCAGTTTATAATAGAGTCTTTAGTTCTCTCCTTTTTCGGCGGCACTATAGGAATGTTTCTTGGCTTTGGAGTTTCTACGATAATATCCATAATTGTAAAAATGCCTCCAATTATTTCCTGGCAGATGGTAGTTATTGCGTTTACTTTTTCGGCGGGGGTTGGAGTATTTTTCGGTTTTTACCCTGCACGAAAAGCAGCATACCAAGACCCTATAGAAGCACTGGGATACGAATAAGCAGCCTTGGCTGCTTATTTTAGACATATTCCCTTTCCATATAACATATGTTTTTTAATGTAAACACCTAGGTGGAGGGAAAGTCTATGAGTTCATATGAAACAGATCCTGGTAAGGGGCTATCCAGTAGAGAAATACCGCTAAAAAGGAAGCTTTTTGGAGTAAATCAATTGGAACAATCTCAAGAGATTTCAGCAATAGCTATTTTTTTAAGCCAGTTTAAAGATTTTATGATCCTTGTTTTATTGGGGGCAGCTTTTATTTCGGCCTATCTTGGAGAAGTAATCGATGCCATGGCAATTGCAGCTATAGTTATACTAAACGGCATGTTCGGCTTTATCCAGGAATACAGAACCGAAAGATCCCTTCAGGCTTTGCATCAGCTGTCAGCGCCTACAGCAACTGTTTTAAGAGATGGGAAAGTTTTGACGATACCTGCTAGAGATATTGTTCCAGGGGATATAGCCTTGTTGGAGAGCGGTGATCGTATACCCGCCGATGGTATTTTATTGGAGGCAGAGAATCTGAAAGTTGATGAGTCACTTTTAACCGGTGAATCACTGCCGGTAGAAAAAATGACTGTGACAACAAAAGAATCTCAAATCAAAATTCACAGTCAAAAACATGCTTTTATGGGAACTTTAGTAGTTACCGGTCGGGGAAAAATGATAGTAGAAAAAACCGGCATGGATACAGAGATGGGTAAAATAGCCGGTATGATAGGGGATATAGAGGATGAGCAAACCCCTCTTCAAAAACGATTAGAGCTTTTGGGCAAGCAGCTGGTGATCCTTTGCCTTGCTATATGTGCGATTGTTGCTTTACTAGGAGTTGTCAGGGGTGAAACGATATATGATATGTTTCTTTTCGGGGTAAGCTTAGCGGTAGCGGCTATTCCTGAAGGATTACCGGCTATTGTGACAGTGGTTTTGACTTTAGGTGTACAACGAATGATACGGAAAAAGGCAATAATTAGGCGACTTTCAGCAGTGGAGACTTTAGGTTGTGCTACTGTTATCTGTAGTGATAAGACAGGCACTTTGACAGAAAATCGAATGTGTGTTAGAAAGATACACACCGGTGGAGAAACTATAATAATCACCGGTACCGGATACAAAATTGAGGGGGAGTTTCTTGCTCAAGATGGCAAGCTTTTAAAGAATTTGCCAATTGAGGTAAAAGAGCTTATGAAAATAGGCGTATCCTGCAATAATGCTAGAATCAATAGGGAAGTGAACAATATATTCGGTGCCATTATCGGTAATAAGGAGCTTGTGCCTTATGGCGATCCAACAGAAATTGCTATTTTGGTAGCAGGTTTAAAAGCTAAAATTGTAAAAGAAGATATTGATAAAAACTATGAAAGGATTAGAGAGATACCCTTTGATTCTGATAGGAAGCGGATGTCTGTTATAGTCAAATCAAGACGAGGGGAGATTTTTCTTTTTACTAAAGGTGCACCGGAAGTATTGCTATCACTGTGCGAAAATTTAGAGGATAAGGGTCAAATTAGACCGATTACTAAAAAGGATGAGAAAAATATCCGAGCAATTAATGAAAATATGGGCAAAGAAGCTTTAAGGGTTTTGGGTTTCGCCTATAAAAAGTTGTCTATAACTGAATTACAAGATTTGAACTTTGAAAAAGATCTTACATTTTTAGGCATG
>JAQWCA010000187.1 GCA_028706065.1 Tepidanaerobacteraceae bacterium | reverse complement strand
TGGCTATTGCTACTGCTTTTCGCTTATCTGGAATGGGACCACTTATGGCTTTTCTTTCAACGATGCTGGCTGGAACTCCTATGGTTATTGGAGCCTTATTGGGTCAAAAACTTGGCCGGATTTCACCGGCCCTTATATCAGTATCTCTTGGCTTTGCTGCAGGCGCTATGATATATACAGTTTGCAAGGAAATATTACCTGATACCTTTGTTATTGGTCGAACTTCTCCATGGGGTCTTATTTGGGGCTTGATAGTAGGTATTATCTTTTTTAATATATTGTAATATAATTAAGAAAGGTAGTTTGATGTTGAATACTGAAATAGTCACTGTTGATAAAAACCGACCTGAAAAGGATAAAATAAAAATAGCAGCTGAAATAATAAAAAACAGCGGCCTTGTGGCGTTTCCTACTGAGACCGTTTACGGATTGGGAGGCAATGCTCTGGATGAACATGTGGCCAGAAAAATTTATACTGCCAAGGGCAGGCCTCAGGACAATCCTTTAATTGTCCATATATACTCTCTTTTGCAACTGGATCAACTTGTAAAAGAAATACCGTCAAGGGCTGCTGCTTTAATGGACAAGTTTTGGCCCGGTCCACTCACTATCATATTTTATAAAAAAGACATTGTTCCATTTGGCACTACCGGGGGTCTGGATACTGTAGCCATTAGGATGCCGGCACATCCCGTGGCTCTTGAGCTTATAAAAGAGTCAGGAGTTCCTATAGCTGCACCCAGTGCGAATATTTCCGGGAGGCCGAGCCCTGTTTGTGCAAGGGATGTAGCTGAGGATTTGTCCGGAGGGATTGAAATGATCTTGGACGGAGGACCAGCTTCGGTGGGGGTGGAATCTACGGTATTGGATCTTTCCGAGGAAGTTCCGATGATTTTAAGGCCCGGTGGTGTTACTCTGGAAGAGCTGGAAGATATTTTAGGTCGAGTTGATCTGGATCCGGGTCTTGCACCAGGTGAAAAACCCCGTTCACCAGGGCAAAAATATCGACACTATGCTCCCAAAGCGTCGATGACTGTTATTAGCGGATCAATAGAGCATCAGGTTAAAACCATCAGAGAATTGGCAGAACAAATGGTAGCCAACGGTTCTAAGGTCGGTATCATGGCTACAGCCCAAACACGGCACCGATATACAAAAGGGTATATCATTTCCGTTGGTGATAGAACTGCGCCTCTAACAATTTCGTCTAACCTTTTCACCATTTTGAGGAAATTTGACCGCCTAAAAGTTGACAGTATTCTTGCTGAAAGCATCTCAGAAGAAGGCATAGGCCTTGCAGTGATGAATAGGCTCTATAAGGCGGCAGGTTATAATGTTTTAAAAGTATAGGAGGTGTTCCCTTATTGAAAAAAGTAGTGTTCATATGTACCGGTAACACATGTCGAAGTAGCATGGCTGAAGCTCTTTTTAGAAAAATGCTTCAGGACTTGGGTAAAGATGAGGAATATGAGGTATCGTCTTATGGCATTGCTGCAATGGAAGGACAGCATGCCTCAGAAAATGCGAAGAAAGTTATGGCATTAGAGGGGATTGATCTTTCAAGTCATAGAGCAAAGCTTTTCACTCAAAATGTGCTGGAAGCGGATATTATTCTTACTATGACTAAAAACCACAAAGATTATATTATCCATCGCTTTCCCAGTTCCAAAGGCAAAGTTTTTTTAATGGGGGAATTTGTAGGTGATAATATGGAAATCAGTGACCCTTTCGGCCAAGATGTTAAAGTATATAAAAAAGTAGCCGAAGAAATGAAACATAAGTTGGAAAAAGTATTGGCAAGACTGGAAAAAAACTAGACATTAGCCATATTTTAAGTATATAATAACGAGGACAATTCTTTCAAGGAGGAGAAAATTTGACCATAGCTATAGCTAGTGACCATGGAGGTTTGGACTTAAAAAAGGTGATAATTAAATATCTCGATAAAAGTGATATCAAGTATAAAGATTTAGGTACTTTTTCTGCCGCATCTGTGGATTATCCCGATATAGCTATCCCTTGTGCCGAAGCTGTTGCCCAGGGAGAATTTGAAAAGGGTATAATCATCTGTGGAACAGGCATAGGTGTAAGCATTGCTGCCAACAAAGTCAAAGGTATTCGGGCAGCACTGTGTCATGATACTTTTTCTGCCAAGATGTCGCGGCAGCACAATAATGCCAACATTTTAACCATGGGCGGTAGAGTTATTGGACCAAGCCTTGCTACGGAAATTGTTGGTGAATGGCTTAATAGCGATTTTGAAGGTGATCGCCATCAACGAAGATTAGGAAAGATAGCAGACTATGAGAATAATAGCAATTAATTTCCAAGTTTTACTTTAGAAAAAAGAGGTGTTCATAAATGGATATACTTAAACTGGTAGATCCGGAAATAGCTGAAGCTATTGAAAAAGAAACTTACAGGCAGCAGCATAAGCTGGAGATGATCGCTTCGGAAAACTTTACAAGTAAAGCGGTTATGGAAGCACAAGGTTCGTTGCTAACCAACAAATACGCCGAAGGCTATCCGGGCAGGCGTTATTACGGTGGTTGTGAGTTTGTAGACATTGTGGAAAATGTTGCTCGAGATCGAGCCAAGAAACTATTTTCGGCTGAACATGTAAACGTTCAACCCCATTCGGGCTCCCAAGCTAATATGGGCGTCTATTTTGCTTACCTCAACTATGGTGACAAGGTTCTGGGTATGAATCTTGCTCACGGTGGTCACCTCACCCACGGAAGTCCGGTAAATATTTCCGGAAAATATTTTAACTTTATCCCCTACGGGGTTTCAAAAGAAACAGGCTATATTGATTATGACAAATTAGAAGCATTGGCTAATGAGCACAAGCCTAAGATGATAGTAGCAGGAGCCAGTGCATATCCTAGAATCATTGACTTTGCAAGAATTTCAGATATAGCAAAAAATGTTGGTGCCTATGTCATGGTAGATATGGCCCATATAGCGGGGCTTGTAGCAGCCGGTTTACACCCGAACCCTGTTCCCATCTGTGACTTTGTTACAACTACAACTCATAAGACACTTAGAGGACCCAGGGGTGGTATAATTTTCTGCAAACAAGAGTATGCCAAAGCCATAGACAAGGCTATATTTCCAGGTATCCAGGGCGGTCCTTTGATGCACGTGATTGCTGCAAAAGCTGTTTGTTTGAAAGAAGCTTCTGTTGATGAATTTATAGAATATCAAAATCAAGTGGTAAATAACGCCAAAGCTTTGGCTAAAGCACTTTTGGACAAAGGTTATGATCTGGTTTCAGGTGGAACTGACAACCATTTGATATTACTTGATTTACAAAATAAAAACCTTACGGGTAAAAAGGCAGAACACCTCTTAGATGAAGTAGGAATTACAGTAAATAAAAATGCTGTACCTTTTGACCCTGAAAGTCCTAATGTTACAAGCGGTATACGTATAGGGACACCGGCTCTTACGTCACGGGGAATGAAGGAGCAGGAGATGGAAAAGATTGCGGAGCTAATCGATAAAACACTCACCCATGGCGATGATGAGCGAATTAAGGCAGGAGTGAGCAAAGCGATAAAAGCTCTTTGCGGTCAATTTCCCCTCTATTCTAACTAAACAGGAGGCCATTATCCATGAAAAATGTATTTGTATTTGATCATCCTCTTATTCAACATAAGTTGGCTTTGATCAGGGATGAAAATACCGGTTCTAAAGAATTTCGCGAATTAGTGGAAGAAGTGGCGGTCCTCATGGCCTATGAAGTTACCAGACATTTGCCTTTGGAAGAAGTTGAAGTAAAAACCCCGGTAGGGCCGGCAAAAGTTAAGATGCTTTGCGGTAAAAAGCTGGGGATAGTTCCCATACTTCGAGCAGGGCTCGGCATGGTGAACGGTATGTTGAAACTAATTCCGGCAGCCAGGGTCGGCCATATCGGACTATACCGAGATCCGGATACCCTTATGCCGGTGGAGTATTATTGTAAACTGCCATCAGATGTAAGTGAGCGAGAACTGATTATCCTTGATCCCATGCTGGCCACCGGCGGATCTGCCGCTAAAGCAGTGGAGATATTAAAGGAAAAAGGAGCTAACAATATAAAGCTTATGTGCTTAATAGCCGCTCCCGAGGGAATAGAAGCGGTTCATAAACAACACCCCGATGTAGAAATATACACCGCTGCAGTGGACGAAAAATTGAACTCCCATGGCTATATAATCCCCGGCTTAGGTGACGCCGGCGACAGGCTGTTCGGGACAAAATAAAGATAAAAATGGCTGTCCTTATGGACGGCCTATTTTTTGCCTAAAAGTGAACCTTTTTTTAAAATTATATTGTAATTTATCTTTGCCATTCTCTACTGTTGTCGTAGAAAGTCAATTATGTTATTATTTACATAAGTTAATCGGATAAG
>JAQWCA010000186.1 GCA_028706065.1 Tepidanaerobacteraceae bacterium | reverse complement strand
CAATGTATTAAATGAAAATATTACAATTCCACATAGACTGTCAATAACCACAGAATTAGATAATAGTTTGAATATTTGGTCTGGAATTTTTACGAATTTATTACATTTTGCATTCGACAAAAATTTTCAATTCATAGAGGTAATAGAGGTTTTTTCCTCTTTCGAAAATTTCACAAAACAAGAGATAAAAACATTAATCTCTTGAGTCCACTCCGAAAAGTCTCTGACTTTTTATTTTCAATTCAGAGACACCCGAAGGGGACGGTTTAAATTTTCAAAAATGCACTGAAATTAGTGCTCTATTTGCTTGCATATTAATCTATCATTCAGTATATTAGCGGTATATTTAAAACCGGTAAAATGTTTAAAGAATCCGATAAGAACCCACAAATGGACATGTTTTCATCCCCCGCCGGGATGTTACGAGGCTCCTCGTTGAAGAATTATCTAAAAAATGACTCCTGGCATAACATGTTCCGCGAACACGTCATAGCGCGTGTAAATGAAGATATTTTCAGTGTCCTTTATTCTTCGGATAACGGTTGCCCTAACGCTTCCATACGAGTCCTCGTGGGAATGATGATCCTGAAAGAGGGCCAGGGCTGGAGCGATGAACAGCTCTTCACGGAATGCGACTATAACCTCCTGGTACGTAGTGCCCTGGGGCTTATGAACCTTACCGACACCGCTCCTGTCCCTTCCACTTACTACCTTTTCCGCAAGAGAGTAATGGATTATAACAGGGAAAATGACACGGACCTGTTCAAGGAGTGCATGCGGCAGATAACTAAAAGCCAGGTACTTGACTTCAAGGTCAGCGGCAAACAGGTACGCATGGACAGCAAGCTTATAGGAAGCAACATCACCTGGTATACACGCTACGAGCTTGTACATGAAACACTTGCCCTGTTCATAGAGGAGCGTTCAGAACATATTCACAAGCGCAGCCTGTCACAGCAGGAGTTCGACCTTATCGACCATATCATGGACGAGGAGGGGAACAAGTTCATCTATCGCAGTAACAAGAAGGAGGTAGATACCCGTTTCGTTGCTTTAGGCAGGCTGATGTATCGTTTCATCAAGCTGTTTAAAAGACATGACTATGGTACTTATCAAACCCTGAAGGCTGTTTTTGATGAGCAGTTTACCGTGACTACAGATAAGATTGTACTCCCTAAAGAGAATGACGAGATAAGCGCCAAGTCTGTACAATCACCTCATGATACCGACTCCCACTACCGCAACAAAGGCGGGAAGAAGGTAAAGGGTTATTCCGCGAACATTACTGAAACATGCGATGACCCGAAGGATAGTGAGGACGAGGATGAAGAACAGCCATTGAACCTGGTTACCGATGTAAACCTGGATGTTGTCTCAACCCCGGACTGCGATTTTCTTGAACCCTCCATCGAGGAAACACGGAAGCTCCTTGATGATAAGATTGAAGAAGTATATGCGGACGGGGCTTATAACAGTCCCGTCACTCAAGATTATGCCAATGAAAATGACATTGACCTAATCCTTACAGGCATACAGGGACAACCTCCAAGATATGAACTCACGCCAAGTGAAGAGAATCCCGATGAGCTGATAGTACTGGATACTAAAACACAATTAATTATTACAGCATGTTTGGCGGCGACAAGAAAAATAGACTCACAGACAGGAAAGCCTGTAAAGAGATGGCGCGTCAAAACAGATGATGGCAAATACCGTTACTTCACGATAGAGGATGTCCGCACATCCATGCTAAGGCAAAAGCTGCGGGATGTCCCCATCAGGAAGAGGTGGAAGCGAAACAATGTGGAAGCCACAATTTTTCAACTCGGATATAACCTCACAAACGGCAAGACACGCTACCGCGGACTTGCTGCTAACCGCCTATGGGCTTACTCCCGGGCTACTTGGATAAACTTCAGAAGAATACTGAAATATGTGATGCAAGCAAGTAAAAGATCACTTTCGAGCCAAAAAGGACTCTGTTTTATTATTAATAAATGGATAAACATCCAAAATAATGTAAATTCACAAATAAATAATTTTTTAAACAACTCCCTAATGAAATATCTCAATTTTTCGCATTTTTCAAAAATGGGGTTATCAGAGGGGACTCAACAATTTAAAAAATAAAGTTTTTAACATTTCAAATCTCCTCGATTACTTGCCACAATCGAGGGGATTTATTTATATATATTAGATATATTGCAGTAATATTGCATATTTGCTTAAAATAATAAACTATATTCTAAGGAATAATTCAACCTGTTGCCGGTACATCCTACTCATAATATGCTAAATCTCTCGGTAAGGTTATCTGATATTTTGAATCATATACACCATTCTTACGTTTGAGCGTTTGCCTTTGCTAAGGTCTATCCTGTCAAGGTTCAAATCACGGAACCACAAATGACCGGCTTTTTCTGCCATGTAAAGAAACAACCGTTTCATCTTTACTGAACTGTTTTCCACAAATAATTGTTGCAGTAGATTTGGTCTCAAACTGTTAAGCATTTCCATTATCTGGTATTTGATTCATTTACCATATGCGTTGTTATTTATTCCCCTGGGGCGGCTGTTTCTCTTATTTCCACACTGGTGTTTTGCCCGGTAAGAATGGGGCATCCCATCGCTATTTTTGTTGCCTCGTCCATATTTTCAGCCAAAACAATGATGTACCCTGCAACGGAATTATTTTCGGCAATATACGGTGTGTCAATCACTTCATCGTGTGGTTTTAACACCCTGCCCTGCCGCGACAAGTGATTTCCACCTTCGGCAAGCTGACCATCACTGTCTATACCGCTTATCCACTGCTGCCATTGGTCCATATAGGTTTTCATCTGCTCTCTCGTGGGTTGCACTTCTTTGGTTGTAATGTCCATACGGAACAGGAATATAAATTCTTTCATCTTGTTTTTTTAAAGTTTGTAATTCGTTTGATTTGTATATTTCTTGGGGGCCACCCGGCAATATGCTGTTGTTAAAATGTCTTTTAAAATATCCTTGTTTAACCGGCCCAGTTGTACAAAAGTCCAACCCTGCTTACCCCATTTGTTTTTTACCGGATAAATATGAGTGCTGTCTGCCAAAGAAAAGATATTCTGGTCTATTTCCGACAATTTTACACAAGCCCTGTTTAATTTATCATCGTAGGTGACGAATATCTTCTTCTTCACACTGAAAGATGTTTTTTCGAAGTGCGGGGCTTCCGTTACTTCGGGAAAAGAAAGTGCTATCTCTCGTATCGTTTCAATTGTTGTCATTCTTTCTTATTCTTTTACCGGGATTCTATATTTCTTTCTTTAATATGATTTCCTGTCCGTCCACCCCATATCTGACGAACCCCATTTTTTCAGCCAGCCGTATGGCTTTGGTATTGGCGATTTTTGTTTGTCCGGATATTGTTGCTACATCGAAGTGCTGTTTTGCAATTTTTATCAGTAACTCAAATGCCGCTTGCATATATCCCTGTCCCCAATACATGGGAAACAACGAGCCGCCGATAAAAATTTCCTTGTTGTGCCTGTTCCAGTGGTGCAACGCACAGTCGCCTATCATCAAATTTGGTTTCTCGCTTGGCCTTATCGTGAATATGCATTCGCAAGTTGAAATAATTCGTTTTGTAAACGCGAGTGGCGTTTCATTTTTTAAAAAAGGATCATCGAAGTTCATTGTCAATGCCGTGTTTGTATAAATACTATATAGAAAGTCTGCATTCTCCAATGTGAGCGTGACAAGCTGTACTTTATGATTAGTCATTTTTTCACAAGTATATTTTTCAGGATAGTTCATTTGTTGTTATTATTGTATTTTGATTGTTCGCTAATAATTACTTAGAGAATGTTATTTCCTGATTGAGATGCAGTTTTTGATTGAAAAACGATACAGAAAGCTCGGATACCTTTAAGTGCACCTTTTTTCTGTTAACAGACGGATGATCTGTAAAAAGAACAGGGTCTTCTTTCTTTAGTTTATCATTCGCCTCAGCAAGCATAATATAATGCCCCGCTTTACCCTTAAATTCATAATATTCGGAGTGAACAATAAGCTTGTGGTATTTCCTGGCATACGAATCAACTGGAGTAATATTATCTGATTCTGTACCGATAATATAAACAGGACTATGTATTTCTTGAAATTGTTTCCTCTTATTAAACCCCATTGCCGTTCCCGGAGAAATCGCAAAAAAAGCTTTAAACCGTTTGTCTTTAAGATTCGGAATACATCGCATCATTTCAATTAGAGCAGGGTTGTTTAATTGTACCGACAGATTAGGGAACTCAGGAATACTGTTTATTTCTTTTTTACCTTTAGGAGTATTGTAATACTCCAAGAGAATGTCGTAATTAATAACAGCACCCGCCAAAGCTAAAACAGTGTAACCACCATATGAGAAACCCAATG
>JAQWCA010000185.1 GCA_028706065.1 Tepidanaerobacteraceae bacterium | reverse complement strand
TGCTGATTACAAGGCAGAGAATGAGAATTAAACAACTGTAGACCTTCAATAAAGTTGTTAAATCATCAATAAAGTCGTTAAATGGACAATAAAGTTGTTAATTGGGAAATTCATAAATATTCATAAGAATTAACCCATAATTTGTAACGTGTTATTTAAAGAGTGCAAACAAAATATTAAGTTTGCATTCTTTCTCTTTTTACTACTTTTATGTTAACCATAATTCTATAAAATAAATATCACAATAGAAATTTTTTCCTTGTCATGATATAATAGAAAAAAGCAAATGTATTTTTGGTTTCGAAGTTTATTATTTGTGCTAAAGTGCACGATATAACAATTACTTATATGAGGGAGAATTATAAATCATTAATTATTATTTAGAGGCCAATTTTAAATCGATGTTTTATTATCAATAGTTGCATGACTTAAAACTTAGTTATGAACATTAAAAACTAATAAACAAAATTTTGCGTCGCAAATTGGAATTTACAGGCAGTGTTATCAGGTGATACAAAGAACAGGGTTAAACAAAACAATCCCCGATAAGGGGATAGAAACTTCTTTGTTTATCGCTCTGGGCTAAATTTGATTTGCAAACAAAACAATCCCCGATTAGGGGACGGAAACGTCAACTTTAAAGCATTTACAAAATCTGGAGTTTAGTCAGAAAAACAATCCCCAGTAGGGGACGGAAACCACAATGCCTTCTAAGCTTCTTCTCGTGTTAGAATGTTAAACAAAACAATCTCCGATAAGGGGACGGAAACGACTCTAAATATTCTTTGTTGATTGGATTTCTTTTGTGTTAAACAAACCAAACCCCAATAAGGGGACGGGAACATGCTGAAATAACATGCATTTACAAGATATAATTTTTGTTAAGCAAACTAATCCCCGATAAGGGGACGGAAACTTTGCATATATTTGAGTAGTGTTTATCTGTTCATGACTGTTAAACAAACCAATCCCCGCTAGGGGACGATGTTATAATCAAATGAGACAAATGTTTTAGACAGAAAATAAATATTTATCAGAAAAACAAGAAATAGATATTGTTTCTTATATTTTATATTTTTTATTACGACAAAGGCGGAACATTGTATATGATAAAAAGGCTGAAAAGGATGAGCAATTGTTGAATATTGGAGTTTTTTATGATAAAATGGGATTAATTAGTTTTTATTGATAGAAATTAGGTATTTATAAAATTTTACTTACCTTATACTTTAATTTGCACGTATAGAAAGGCTTAGACGATATGCTGGGGAAATTAGAAGTCACTTTAGAAAACAAAGATAATGATAGGCTTAGCTACAGTATTTCAACCTTGTTTCATGGGGCTATGATGGAAATGATTGATACTCAATATGGTGAAACACTACATAGAGATGGTTTAAAACCATACAGCCAACATATCGAAATTGAAAATAATATAGTTAAATGGGTTATCAATACATTGAGTCAAGAAGCAAGAAATAAAATAATAAACCCTTTATTAGATAATCTTCAAAGTATCAACTTAAAGCATAAGGATTTAATCCTAAAAGTAATTGAGAAAAACGTAAGAATCAAAACCTACGATCAACTACTTAATGAAAAATATTTTTCTGATGGCAATCGATACATAAATGTACAATTTACAACTCCTACAGCATTCAAAAGTCAAGACATGTATGTCTTCTTTCCGGAATTAAGATTGATTTATCAAAGTTTGATGAATAAATATGACAATAGTTCAATGGACACTTCAATTTATAGCAAAGAAGTATTAGAACATCTTGTTAATAATTCCAATATAACCAAATACCAATTAAAAAGCACTGTATTTCACCTTGAAGGTGTTAAAATTCCATCTTTCATCGGACAAATAACCATTAAAATAAACGGTCCGCAAGCAATGGTTAATTTAGCGAATCTTTTATTTGCATATGGTGAATATTCAGGCATAGGGATTAAAAGTGCCATAGGAATGGGATCGATAAGAATATTAGAAAAAGGAGGAAGACCAAATTGAATGAAAGCAAGTTAAAACTGACAATTGGTGGATTGTTGCACGATACTGGTAAAATTCTGTACAGGGGAAATGACGGGGGAAATCATAGCATTAGCGGATATAATTTCTTAAAAAATGAAACAAACTTAAATGATAACGTTATCTTGGAACAGGTGCTGTACCACCACGGCAGACCGCTAAGGAATGCGGATATATCTGATTTGTCTTTTGCCTATATTACATACATTGCAGATAATATTTCTGCAGGAATGGACAGAAGAGAAAATGATGATGCTGCAAATTTTGATTTTGACAGAAATATGCCGTTACAGAGTATATTCAATATTTTGAATGGAAATCGACAAAAATATGTTTATAAACCTGGAACATTAGATAATAATACAGGTGTTAATTATCCAACAGATGAACCGGTAGTATTTTCTGAGTCTTTTTATGAAAGGATTAAGGATAATATAAAAGATTCTATATTAGGAATTGAATCGAAAGATGAATATATTAATTCATTATTAGAAGTATTAGAGGCAAACTTGTCATTTATACCATCTTCTACTTCAACAAAAGAATTGGCGGATATTTCACTATATGACCACATAAAATTAACAGCAGCAATCGGATGTTGCATCTATGATTATTTAGAAGAAAAAGAAATAAAAAATTACAAACAGTTCTTATACGAGGACAGCCAAAACTTTTATCATGAAAAGGCATTTATGATATACTCACTAGATATTTCTGGAATACAAGATTTCATATATACCATTACAAGTAAAAAAGCATTAAAAAATCTTCGGTCACGGTCGTTTTATTTAGAGATTATGCTTGAACACTTAATTGATGAAATATTAGATCAAGTAGGGTTATCCAGAGCAAATGTTATTTATACAGGCGGTGGACATGCATATCTGATTTTACCTAATACTAACAAAGTAAGAGAAAATATCGCACAGTTTGAAAACTCTATAAACAATTGGTTTTTAGAAACTTTTAATATTGCGTTATATATTGCAGGAGGTTACAGCATATGTAATGCAAACGATTTGAAAAACAATCCAAGCGGCTCATATAAGGCTGTTTTCAGTGAAATATCAAGAAGTTTATCAAAAAGGAAACTACAGCGATACAATGCAGATGACGTTATTAAGTTAAATACTGACAATATACCGCATGGAGAAAGAGAATGCGAAGTATGCAAGAGAAGTGATATGCTATCACAAGAAAATAAATGTAAGATATGTGAGGCCCTTGAAATATTTTCTGCATCCATTATAGATGAAAAGAAAGATTTCTTTACAATTATAGAAGGAAAACACGATGAGAATGCACTGCCATTACCAATAAACAAACTTTTAATAGCTGATAGTAGACAAAGCTTAACTATGAGAATGAAAAACGATTCCAATTATGTAAGAAGCTACGGAAAGAATGACATGTACACAGGTTTTCACTTCACTACAAAGTTATGGGTTGGAGATTACAATAATGGTAATACATTTGAAGACTTAGCAAAGGCTTCAGGTGGCATAGAAAGATTGGGAGTATTAAGGGCGGATGTTGACAATTTAGGGCAGGCATTTGTATCAGGATTTGAAGGTAAGGAGTCCGGAGATAAATATGTCACCTTATCGAGAACAGCAACATTTTCAAGAAAACTTTCAATGTTTTTTAAATTACATATGAACGATATTTTAGAAGATGGAATCTATTATTTAAAAAAAGACTATAAAAAAGGTAGGAGAAATGCAACAATTGTGTACTCAGGAGGCGATGACGTATTTATAGTAGGAAGCTGGGATGATATCATTGGTTTTGCAATAGATCTACATAACAGTCTTAAGGAATATTCCCAAAATACACTGTCTATATCAGCAGGTATAGGGATTTATCATAGCACATATCCAATATCGGCAATGGCTCTCTGAACCTGAAAGTTAGAGGATTGTTCTAAGTCAATACCTGATAAGAATTCAATAACTTTATTTAATGAAGATAATTGCATTTTATGGGACAGATTTATTAATAAAGTATTAGGAGAAAAGTTAGATACGATTCAAGAATTCTTTGACTATTCTAACGAAAGAGGCAAGAACTTTCTTTATAATATATTGGAATTACTAATAAATAGAGATGAAAAGATTAATCTGGCAAGATATGCATATCTTCTTGCCAGGTTGGAACCGGACAATAAGGCAACTGACGAACAAAAAGATTTATATCATGAGTTTTCAAAGCAAATGTATCAATGGATGCAGAATGACAAAGATTGTAAAGAACTTATAACTGCAATTTATATTTACGCATATTTAACAAGAGAAAAGGAGGAAGATAAAAATGCAAAAATTAGATGAGCTCAATTATGTTGGTCAGGCAGAAAAAGTTATACAGAACTTAGGAAAAGAT
>JAQWCA010000184.1 GCA_028706065.1 Tepidanaerobacteraceae bacterium | reverse complement strand
CAAATCTCTATAACCTTTTTGTCCTTGCTGATATCGCAGATTCGTTTGTTATTGATGTTTCTGACTTCTTCCATTGTGGTTTCCTCCTTTCGTAGTCTTAAAATTGGAATAATTTCATTTGGTATATTTATTATGCAATGAAAAAGAACTCAAAGCTCAGACACAACAATGTCCATTATTTGAGTAAAAATTAGGCAATTTTCAACTCGTATTTAAATTTAAGTTGTAGAAAATATAGAGTTAAAGGCAAAAGTTATACCAGACATGGTGATGTCTGGTATGGAAAATAAAATTGTAAAAATTAAATATTCAATTGTTGTCAATCTTTCAAAAACTATTTTAGCAATTAACAGTAACCAACATGAAATATCATTAAATAATATGAAAAATCATTGTGTTTTATTGTTTTAAATTGTATAATAATATAGAGGAATTTTAATTATTCAGCTTTCGAGGTGAAAAAGGTGGAAAAAAAGTTAAATGATAAATGGATAGGTATAGAAGAGGCTGCGGATTATTTGGGAGTAAAACCAGTGACAATTCGTGGATGGATAAGAAATAAAAAAGGTGTTCCAGCACATAAGGTTGGGAAACAATGGAAGTTTAAGTGTTCCGAACTAGATGACTGGATTAAAAGTGGCGAAAGTGCTATTGATTAACCAATTTAAAAATTGCAATTATTAACTAGAAATTTGGAGGAGCATATAGACATGGCAGTTAAGAAAACAGAGCTTTACAACTCCCTATGGGCAAGTTGTGATAAATTAAGAGGTGGAATGGATGCCTCACAATATAAAGATTATATTTTGACATTATTGTTTATGAAATATGTAACAGATAAATATTTGGGAGATGAATGGGCAGATATTACTGTTTTTGATAAGGCTAACGATCCTGAGCCAGACCCAGAAAAAAGAACGGGTTGCAGTTTCAATGATATTATTGCATTGAAAAACAATAAAAATATTGGTGAAGGAATTGATAAAATTATTGCACGATTCACAGAGCCAGAAAAAAACAATCGTTTGAAGGGGATTATTGACAATGTGCATTTTAATGATGAGACTAAGATAGGTAAAGGTCAAGAAATGGTTGATAAATTAACAGGGATTGTTTCTATTTTCCAACGACCTGAACTAAATTTTAAAAACAACAAGGCTGCAGGAGACGATATAATTGGAGATGCATATGAGTATTTGATGCGAAATTTTGCTTCTGAAAGCGGTAAGAGTAAAGGACAATTTTATACACCAGCGGAAGTATCACGTGTTTTAACAGAGGTAATAGGTATCGATAAATGTACAAATAGATATGCAGAAGTGTACGACCCTGCATGCGGTTCAGGATCCCTACTAATAAGAGCATTAGATGCAGCACCTTTTGAAACTATAAGTGGATATGGGCAAGAAAAGGATGTTACTACGGCAGGGCTGGCTGTAATGAATGCAGTTCTTCATAATAAAACTACTGTCAATATAAGATCTGGTAATACTTTTTCAGAGCCTCAATTTAAAAAGAATGATGATACTCAGTTAGAAAGATTTGACTATATAGTAGCAAACCCTCCATTTTCTCTTAAAAATTGGTCGGATGGCCTAGTAGAGTATGGGAGATTTGATGGGTATGGAGATAGACCACCAGAATCTAATGGTGACTATGCATGGCTATTGCATATATTAAAATCATTAAAAAATGATGGTAAGGCAGCAGTTGTTTTACCACACGGTGTACTTTTTAGGGGAAATTCTGAAGCGACCATCCGTAAAAAAATAGTTGATAAGGGGTGGATAAAAGGGATTATTGGTTTGCCACCTAATCTATTTTACGGGACTGGAATTCCAGCATGTATATTAGTTATAGATAAAGAAGGTGCTGAAAATAGAAGTGGCATCTTTATGATAGATGCCAGTAAAGGCTTTGTAAAAGATGGTAACAAAAATCGGCTACGTGAACAGGATATTTATAGAATTGTTACCACGTTTAATGAACAGGATGTAGCAGATGAAAAATATGCAAGATTTGTTTTAAATCAAGAGATTAAAATAAAAAATGACTATAACTTAAACATCTCAAGATATATTAACTCTGCAGAAGAAGAGGACTTACAGAATATTCGGGCTCATATCCATGGAGGCATCCCAGAAATTGACATAGAAAGCTTAAATAAGTATTGGGATGTGTTTCCAAGACTTAAAGAATCACTAGTGAAGGAGTATAATGATGGATTTTATAGCCTAAAAGTCACCAAAGAAGATATTAGAAAAACAATTTATTCTAATGATGAGTTTTCTATTTATGGAGATAAAATTGATAATGCATTTTTGCGTTGGGAAGGGTATGCTAAGGGATTATTAACTACAGTGGATCAGAATACAGATATAAAGGAAATGATAGTGTTATTATCAAAAAAATTAGTTGAAGAATTTGAGAAAATAACATTGCTTAACAAATATGATGTTTATCAAGTTCTTTTAGCTTATTGGAATGACACATTAAATGATGATGTTATGATGATAAAAACCGACAAAAAGGGCTATGGACTTGCTAGGGTTACCGAAAATATTATAGGAACAGTTACATCAGGGAAGAACAAAGGAAATGAAAAAATTGTCGGATGGGAGCCAGTTTTAATTCCTAAGGAAATAGTAATTGAAGCTCTTTTCCCAGAGGAAAAAAATGCAATTGAGAATACTAAGGACATTATTGCTGAAACCGAACTAATGCTTGAGGAGCTATTAGAAAGTACAGACGAGAACACAGCACTATCTTCTATTACAGAAGATGGTAAAATAAAGATAAAAGATCTTGAGGAAGAGATTGATGAAATTTTATCCCATATACAAACAGATGAAACAAAAGCTCTTGAAAAAATGCTCTCAATTTTTCCAACGATTAGTAGGAAAAAGTTGTATTCAGAGTATATAGACAAAAACCCTCTTTGTAAAAATGCTTTCAATGATAGGGGATTAGTGAATCTTAAGTCAATTAATGAGCGTTTAGTTGAGATACGTAGTAATGCTGAAATACCTGAAAAGTACAAAGAAGATTATGAAGAATTAACTGCAGCACTAGACTTTGTAAGAAAGATTAATGAATTTAATAAGCTATTAAAAGAATTAGAAACAGCTTTAGATGAAAAATGTCGAGATAGATATAAAAGTCTAACAGATGAAGAAATAATAGATTTACTGGTTAATAGGAAGTGGATATATTCCATTTACAGTGGTATAGGAGATTTGTATTCGGCTATTTCTCATCATCTTGCTAATCGACTCATTGAGTTAGCCGAGCGTTATGAGGATACTTTACCAGCTCTATCAAAAGAAGTAGATGAGTACGAGGCTAAAGTAAAATCTCATCTAGAGAGGATGGGGTTTACATGGTAAAAAAAGAATATAAAGAAACAGAAATAGGAACATTGCCAGTAGATTGGGAAGTGATAGATTTTGAAGATTGTTTCGAACTTCTTCCAAACAACACACTGTCTAGGGCAGAGTTAAACTATGATTTTGGGGAAGTTAGGAATGTCCACTACGGGGATATACTAGTAGAGATTCCCTCAATTTTGGATTGTTCAGAATATGAGTTACCTTTTGTTAATACTAACAATATTATAAAAAACCCTCGTAGTTTCTTAAAAAATGGGGATATAATTATTGCAGATACTGCAGAAGATGAAACCGTAGGTAAAGCAACAGAAGTTTATAAAATTGAAACAAAAAAAGTTGTATCTGGACTTCATACTATTGCTTGCCGTCCAAGGGTAGAATTTGAGCCTAAATGGCTAGGATATTTTATTAATCATAGAATGTACCACGATCAGCTCTTACCTTATATTACTGGAACAAAAGTATCAGCAATCTCTAAGGGTTCTATCAAACTAACAAAAGTAGTTAGGCCATTACCAGAAGAACAGACTGCTATTGTTGAGGCAGTAGACGATATAAACCAATTAATAAATAGTCTAGAAAGATTGATTAGGAAAAAAAAGGCCATAAAAAAGGTGTTATGCAGGAATTGCTGACTGGAAAGAAAAGACTTCCTGGTTTTAATGAAACATGGGAAGAAGTAAAATTATATGAGGTTGTATCTAGATTTGCAACGGGTTTAAATCCAAGACAGAATTTTACACTTAACACAGGTGGGTATTGTTATTATGTGACTATTAAAAACTTCTTTGACGGTCAATTATTCTTAGATGACGAGTGTGATAAGATTGATTATGAAGCCTTAAATAAAATTAATAAACGTTCAGACTTGCAAAAAAATGATATTTTATTTTCTAGTATTGGACGAATAGGGGATGCCTATTTAATAAAAGAAACTCCAGAAAATTGGAACATAAATGAATCTGTATTTTCATTAAGACCTAACAAAGAGAGAATAGAACCTTTATTCCTATATTATATTCTTAAAAGTGAGCGGGTACAGTCTAATCTGAAAGATAGTACAACAGGAAG
>JAQWCA010000183.1 GCA_028706065.1 Tepidanaerobacteraceae bacterium | reverse complement strand
CGTTTGGAAGTTCATCTCGTGTCCACCGGTCCATCGTAAACTGAATGACAAAAGCGGGTAGTAATGAGAATAGCGACAAGAACCATATTTGATGACTTCCGAATATCTTTTTTCCGAGCATTATAATCCAGAAATATAAAGGCGGTTTATCGGCATATATTTCACCATGATTATAAAATGAGAAAAAATTCCCTGTTTTTAAGGCATCATCAACTATATTCAAATATCTAAGTTCGTTTGCAGGCGTATAATCCCGGAGTAGGATTAATGGGAACATTAATGCAAAAACAAGAATATAGTAGATGTGGTCAATCGTAAATAATCGTTTTAATGTCATAGTTAATAATTAAGGATTAACACCTATTGATTTTCCATTGAGTTAAACCACTCAATAAATGATTTTATTCCTTCCGGTAATACTGTTTTGGGCTTATAATGAATGTATCTGGTCAATTTGCTTATATCAGCATAGGTTTCCTTTACATCACCGGATTGAAAAGGGTACATTTCCAAATGAGCGTCTTTTTGCATTTCATATTCAATCGCTTCTATAAACTGGAGTAAATTAACTGGCTTTGAATTGCCGATATTAAAAATCTGATAGAAAGCGGAATCTGAATTTTTATCCGGAGTTTTATCCAAGAGTAAGACGATGCTTTTTATAACATCATCTATATAGGTGAAATCTCTAAGCATATCCCCATTATTAAAAACCTTGATTGTTCTGCCCTCCCGAATAGATCTTGCGAAAATCATCGGAGCCATATCAGGTCTTCCCCATGCTCCATATACAGTAAAAAGTCTTATTCCTGTGGAGGGCAAATTGAACAAATGACTATAAGAATGAGCCATCAGTTCATTACTTTTTTTTGTTGCAGCATAAAAACTGGCAGGATTATCAACTGTGGCAGATTCCTTAAAAGGAATTTTATTGTTCAATCCATAAACCGAAGAACTGGAAGCATATATAAGATGCTTGATATTATTATGCCTGCAACACTCTAAGATATTTACAAAGCCAAGAATGTTAGAGTTGATATAAGCATGGGGATTTTCTAAAGAATACCGAACCCCCGCTTGTGCTGCCAGATTGATAACATAATCAAATTGATACTTCTTAAAAAGAACACCTAATTGTATAAAGTCCGTAAGATCAATCTTTCCAAAATCATAATTGCAATAAAATGAACTATGGACTACTTCATTTTCTGTTATATCCTCTTTTCCTATTCCACATTCAGACAACCTGCCATATTTTAGGTTTACATCGTAATAGTCATTTATATTATCTATTCCCACAACGAAATTCTCTTTATTTTCAACCAATGCTTTTACCAAGTGAAATCCGATAAATCCTGCACTGCCTGTAACTAATATTTTCATTTAATCTCTTTTTTAGATTCATCCTCATTACAGTTTTTTATAATCAACCACACATTTCTGGAATATGTGATAAAACCAAAACTTTGACCAATAAGCAATACCGGATCTTCTCTGAATATTGCGTATGCAATAGTTATCAGAGAACCTATTATACTCAACAGCCAAAAGTTTAAGGGAAGGACAGATTCACCT
Organism: Tepidanaerobacteraceae bacterium; assembly: GCA_028706065.1. Classification (GTDB taxonomy): domain Bacteria; phylum Bacillota; class Thermosediminibacteria; order Thermosediminibacterales; family Tepidanaerobacteraceae; genus JAQWCA01. The sequence continues at coordinate 2,901 of JAQWCA010000183.1, read as the reverse complement.
CTCAATCTTGAATGCCACCATTGATAAACAAAGCGGAAAGTGAAAATTATCTGACCTGCGGAACCAAATAGAAGTAACCATAACGATATATTTGAAAATAACCTGTCAATGCTTACTTCATTGTTATATAGCACATAGCAAAGTGCGGCAGCAGGTATTAAGAGAATTACTGTTCTTATAGCTAAATGGATTTTTTTCCAGTTGTTTTTACTATTCAAATTCCATATATAGATATAATAGGAGAATAGTTGTCCGAGAATTATTACAAAATCTCCCCTTAGCCACCCATATATAGAAAATAATATAGAAGCTAATAAACTTAACTGCCAATAGATAGTCGGAGATACAACTTTTTTAGCCTTTTCCGATAAAATCCACTGAATAAGCATTCTGGCAGAAAATAACCCCTGTGCTAAAAAACCTAAAACAAAATACCAAATGTCGTTATTCACTTTTTGCTATGGCTTAATTAATACCTTCTTTTTCAATAGTATAGTTTATGTACCGTTTCTTCATCCATCGGAAAGCAAAGCAATCCATAAAAGGACTAACCAACCTGTTCCATAAATGAAATTTTGATTGACCTGCGGTACGTTCAAAATGCCTAACAGGAACCTGCTTTACCCTGCCATGTTGTAACTGAAGGAGAGCAGGTAGGAAACGGTGCATCCCCGTAAACATCGGAATGCGTTTAGCGTATTCGGTATGAATAATTTTTAGTGGACACCCCGTATCTTCTATGCCGTCATTAGTCATCATGCGGCGAAAACTATTGGCTATTTTCGACGATAGTTTTTTTCCTAAACTATCTTTGCGTCCTGTACGGATACCCATTACCATTTCATATTCATTTCTATATGGCAATAAAAGTTCAAAATCTTTAGGCGCTGTTTGTAAATCAGCATCTATATATCCGACAAATGACGACTGGGCTATATCTATCCCTGCTTTTATAGCTGCGCTTAATCCGCAATTTCGAGCAAAACTTATATAAAAAAGATGACGGTTTCGCTGACACACTTCCTGTATCAATGTTTTGCTTTGGTCTTTCGATCCATCATCAACGAATAGTATGCAGGTTTTTACTGATGAAGAACATACATATTCAGATAGTTCCTTTTCAAGTTTGTTTATATTTTCTTCTTCATTATAAACAGGAACTATTATGGTTAAATCATAATCTTTTGTAGAGTTCATATCATTTATATTTTAAAATTGCATTGAAAGCGATAAACCACCCTGCTGACCTGTGTAATAGGGGTAAAAAGCAAGATTTCGTTTGTTCTTTTTCTCCTGACCACCTTTAAATATTTTCTTTTCAACAGTAGGATAGAGCCAATAGGCAAGTTTTGTACTTAATATGCCAATCCCGGCACCGAATGCGACGTCGCCTACCCAGTGCTTATTATTGTATATGCGGAATGCTCCGGTTCCCGCAGCGATAGTATATCCCGCTATTCCATACCAGATTGAAACATCTTTATATTCTTGCCAAAGAAATTCAGCACCCATAAAAGCGATTGCCGTATGCCCTGACGGAAAAGAATTTTTTGCGGATTTATCTGGTCTTTCAACTCGTGCCGTATATTTTAAACCATTCACTGAAGCCGCCGTGAACAGGCTTGCCATTCCTAAAATAATCGTCCTGTCTTTGAAATTGTGTTTGCCTTTTATCCCGACTAAGTTTAAAGCATATACACTCGCCGCAGGTACATATTGCGTTATATCATCAATCTGAAACTTTTCAGGTTTGTGTGTTATTACTTCATGCCCTATGGCATAGTTTAATAGGCGATTTTTGGGCGCTAATGTTGCTTCTATTGTTCCGTACAACATCAGGGATGCAGGTATTATTAATTGTTTATATGAGAATTTATAGTCATTTACCTGAATACTATCGCTTTCAGAAAGCGTGTTATTATTTGTTTATATGAGAATTTATAGTCATTTACCTGAATACTATCGCTTTCAGAAAGCGTGTTATTATTTGTTTGGGTATAAGCATTTGGGAGTGAAACCGAAAGTAATAACACAATGGTACACAATGCTTTTGTCAATTTTAAAAACATCTTATTTATATTATTTTTTTGGGATTGTTCGGAAAATTAGATATAGCGGTGGCTTAGTATCTACCGGAAGATAGATTACAAGCACAAAGGATAAAGACTATAATTTAGTCTTTCTGTTATGAAAAGGTGAAAGGAGGTGCCCGCAAACCATGAAATTGATTTGCTGCTGCGGATTTATAGCTTAGTATATACTCACCGTAATCAGATTCGATAAATGAACTATCTAAACTATAATTAAATAAATTTCCAACAAGGAAAAAGATAGGAAATAAAACAGTATCATTTTGATTATCTGATACTTTTAGTTTTGTTTCATCAACAGATGTAGGAATGATGAATTTTGATTTAGCAATACAGGTTTCATCGTGATTTTGCTCACTATCCGTATCGCTGTGATGTGTATGTTCATCGTTTATTGCATTATCCAACTCACACAACTCGATAACAATGCAGGCTTTCCCACCATGATGATGATGTGGAATAACTGCAAAAACCAAAAATAGTATGGTTGAGAGTACAATAGCGGATATGGAACATTTATTTTTCAAACTTAATATCTTAACTGTGGTTAGATAATTTTATTATAGGCAATGTGTTTTAAAAAAGGGATTCAATAAAGAAATTGTTTCCCCTTTATTGAATCCCATCGTACATAAAGGTTATTAATGGTGGTTACCATCATGTGAACCATGTGAATGACCATTTTGGTCATGTGTTCCATGATCGGTTCCATTGTGGTGCGTTCCGTCATGGTTTTTTCCTGAATGATCGGAATACGCACAGGCTTCATGGGTGCCATCCTTATACGTATCGCAATTTTCATGATTTCCCG
>JAQWCA010000182.1 GCA_028706065.1 Tepidanaerobacteraceae bacterium | reverse complement strand
AAGCTATTGATGCTTGTAGAAAGCATGCTACTTATTATGCCGCCCTAGGTCGTGGAAGATTAGCTTATGTTGAAAAGATTGTTGAAGAGTACTCAAATTAAAGACTTATATCTTTTAATTTTGCCTATACTTTTTAATTATTTCTATAAAGTACAGATAAGGTGTGTTCAAAAATAAAAAACAAAGAAGAGCAAAGATTGATTTTAGCATTATTTATTAATTGATCTATGGAAATTTATACTTTAGATGTATATAAAACAACAGAATCCCTTGTTATCAAGGGTTTTTCTGCTAATCAAAACCTACTGAGACACAATCTAGGTTTTCAGAATTGTATCAAAGACGGTAAGAACATAGATCCAGCCTGGGGTAGTGGAGGGGTTGTTCTCGACCTGTTTCCCAAGACTAGACTTTTATCAAAAACTCTCTCGACTTGTTTCCTAATACCAATAAAAGTAGTAAAATAGGGCTAGACATCAAGGACATTCTCTCAAGGCATGTGGAGACAGTTGTATCGCTCTCCCACAAAAATGCAGATAGTCATATCAACATAAATGTGGAGTTTGGCGAGGGTGATGGAAAAATTCCAGTAGACGATATAGCCCGAAAAGCTGAGAATTATAGACCTGGTGAAAGAATAACCTATAAAAAGATACAAGAGTATATAGAAAATAAATATAATTTTAAAGTGCATACTGCATATATAGCAGAAGTAAAAAGAGGTTTGGGATTGCCAATGTATGATACCCCCAATGCCGTAGAAGAATTAAAACATGAACGAAAACATCCAACACCTGAAAAAGTGGAAGCTATTAAAGATGCCTTTAAATATTTTGAACTTATCCAATAATTAAAATTGAATACGAAAACAAAAAGTTGTTTGCTCTCAAAGTTTAGAGTAGACAACTTTTTTATATAGATAAAATTAAATTTTATTTCATAAGTCATATTTACAAATATACCTATATCAGATACAATATAAGTATATTTGTAAAAGAAGGTGAAGGCTATGGATTACATTAAAAGAATTGAAAACATTATAAACAAGCAGAGGGGAACATTACTTAGCTTAGATTTAGATAAAAATAAGATTCCGAGAACTTATCTATCTATGATGGTGGCAGACGGTAAAATAGAAAGAATAGGCAGAGGCATTTATGTGTTGCCAGATTTATTAGAAGATGAAATGTTTATTTTGCAAAAGAAATATCCTAATTTAATCTATTCCCATGAAACTGCCCTTTTCTTACATGAATTATCAGATAGGACACCTTTTGAATATTCTGTAACAGTACCAAGTGGATATAAGGTTGTAAATGCCATAAGTGAAAGATCTAAAATTTATTATATAAAAAAGGATCTTCACCTAATGGGTATGGTAGAAGGAAAAACATCCCTTGGAAATACCATAAATATATATAATGTGGAAAGAACAATTTGCGATATATTAAGAAGCAGGAACAGGATAGATATTCAAATATTTTCTGATGCCCTTAAAAGAGTAGCAAAGAAAAGGCAGCTAGATTATGCTTTGCTTACAGAATACGCAAAAAGGCTTAATATAGAAAAAATATTAAACACCTATATGGAGGTACTTATATGAGTAGAAAAGCCATGAGTTTAAAGGCTAAAATTAGGAATTTAGCAAAAGAAAAAAATATGTCAGCCCAAGTTATATTACAAAACTATATGTTTGAAAGGTTTCTTGAAAGACTATCTAAATCTAATTATAAAAATAACTTTATATTAAAAGGTGGTATGTTAATAGCTGCTCTTGTTGGAATTGATAATCGTTCTACAATGGATATGGATGCTACAATTAAAAATTATCCTATAACCATAGATTCATTGACAAAAGCCATTACAGAAATTTGTAATATAGAAGTATATGATGATGTAAATTTTTCTTTCATGGGAATTGAACCTATAAGGGACGATGACATATATGGGGGATATAGAGTAGGAATTAAGGCAGATTATGATACTATAATTACTCCACTTTCAGTTGATATAACCACAGGAGATGTTATAACTCCAAGGGAAGTTTTTTATTCATTTAAAATGATTTTTGATGAAGGAACTATTGGGGTATGGGCTTACAATATAGAAACTGTCCTTGCAGAAAAAGTAGAAACAATATTGCAAAGAGGAGAGCTAAATACTAGACCAAGAGATTTTTATGACATTTATATACTGGCTAATACTCAGGAATTTGACAGCTTAATATTTTCTGAAGCATTAAAAAAGACAATAGAACATCGAGAAACAACACATATACTTAATGATACCTTAAAAAGAATAAAGACCATTGAAACAAGTGAAATATTAAAGGATAGGTGGATAAGATATTCAAAAAACTACCCATATGCAGAAGACATTGCTTATGAAGATACTATAAAAGCTTTAAAAATGTTGCTTAATAGATAATATTAGAATGTTTTTATTGACATTCTTTTATATATAAAACTTAAATAGGTACTTATATCCAATAGGAGCATTCCTGTAATGAAATAAAACCAAATTTGCAAAAAAAAGTACCTCCTGTTAACATACGAGGTGTCATCATGATGACCCTTAAATAACAGAGGAGGTACTCAAATGAAGTATACACAAAATGAAAAAATAATGCAAATCACAGAAAACACCCTAATAATAGGTGTAGACATCGCTAGTGAAGTACATTACGCCAGAGCTTTCGATTACAGAGGCATAGAACTTGCCAAAGTAATAAAATTTGACAACGATATTCTAGGGTTCAAAGTCTTTTCCGATTGGATAACAGACATTGCAACGAAGAATAACAAACAGCACGTAATGGTAGGCATGGAGCCTACAGGCCATTATTGGTTCACCTTTGCACAGCACCTAGAAGAAAACTACACAAAAATCGTATTAGTAAACCCCTACCATGTAAAAACAACCAAAGAACTAGATGACAACAGCCCAACCAAAAACGATCGGAAAGACCCAAAAACCATAGCAATGCTAGTAAAGGACGGCAGATACATGGAGCCATATATACCAAAAGGCATATACAGCGAACTAAGAAATGCCATGAATACCTGCTGGCAGCTAGTAAAAAAACAAAACAGCATAAAAAACCAAATAAAACGCTGGATAAAAATCTACTTTCCGGAATTCAATAACGCTTTTGCTGACTGGGAAGGTAAAGCGGCATTAATGACACTGAAAGAATTCCCAACTCCGAAAAAAATAATAGAGCTCAATGCACAAAAAATAGTAGCAACCTGGAGAAAAGAAATCAGCCGTGCAGTAGGAATAAAACGAGCAACAAAACCAACCAAAGCAGCAAAAAAGAGCACAGGCATAAAAGAAGGCCTAATGGCCGCAGAAAACGAACTACATATCCTTCTAGAATAATATGAACTACTCATGAAACAACATCAAAATACAATGACCTTAGCCCATAATTCGCAGGTTGGGTATATCGTATTCTTCAAGAAATATAGAATAAAAAAACATCATTCCCTCCAATTGAATCTTAGATAGCACACTGTAGCTGTCTATAGCAAGCCCCAGTTTGTTAATCAAGTGAATATGCTGTTCTTTGACATTAACTACAGTATTAAAGTAAGTTCCATCTAACATCTGTCCTTCCGTAAAGATAATCGAAGCAAACATTTTCATGAGTTGGTGTGTAGTTGCTTTTGTGTTAATATTCTGTTTGACCAAATGCTCCAGGATACAATAAGCCATCAGTGCTATGAAAGTAACCAGAGTCAGCCCCTTGATCCGTTCTTCGATATGTAAAAACACCGGCCTTACTTTAATCTTGGATTTTAAATATCTCATTGGCTGTTCTACACTGTATTTCTTACGGGTTATTTTAAACAACTCACGAGTAGAATATTTTTCATTGTCATAAACATTAGTAACAACCGGGTAAAGACCATCTCTTTTTTTAAGATCAGCCAGTGACTTCGCGTCTATGGTATAGACCAGTTCCAGCAGACCATCTTTCTCCTTTACTGTAGGGTTAGCAAATATTTCGCGCAGATAGCTTTTTGGCCCTTGAAAGCACTTATCTACCTGGTCTTGGGCATACTCTTTATTCTTATAGCGTCGTACATTTAATTTGGTCAAAGCAATATCTGTGAGCCTTTTTTCGATCTGGAGTATATACTTTTCCCGTCTTTCCCGTTCCAGCTTGGCCTTACTTTTACTCCAGATAATCAGGCACCTTGCCCAGAAAGGGGAAACATCCTTGAGTTCTTCCTTTTTCTTACGGTCCACAGAGTCAATGTATACTCCCCGTTCAGTAACTTTAAACTTGGGTGTTCCATCCTTATCCAAAAACACGCATTCGTCCAGTTCTTCAGGGGTGACAGAACTGATAGCCTGCTCAAACAGGTTTGAAGCAGGGCAGGGAGCAACGAAGTGAAACTTGTTGTGATGTAGCAAAAGACAATTTGGCACGGTACCCATAGCATTATCTCCAGTGAAAAGGAGCTCTTTTTTGTTTAATTGCTGCCGTAGTTTTTTGAGATT
>JAQWCA010000181.1 GCA_028706065.1 Tepidanaerobacteraceae bacterium | reverse complement strand
GTCATCACCAGTACAATGATATACTAAATTGTGGAAAAGTACAAGTCCATATTTTTCCAATTCTGGGGTTTTTGATATATTTTTTTAAATTAGATTAATTGTTTTAGTGGGGGTGCGAAATGTAGGTTACTATATTCTGTATTCATTCGTATAAAGCCTTTTGTTTCAGCAATTTTAAAAGGCCGCTATCGCTTAATCTCCAATAGCAGCCTTTGATCCAAAACTGTATAGTAAATATTTAAAACCCTAGTTTATTCTTCAGATAATCCCTCACTTGACTAATATCAATTCTATCCTGTTTCATAGTGTCTCTATCTCTTATTGTAACTTTATTATCTTCCAAACTGTCAAAGTCTACGGTAATGGCAAAGGGAGTTCCAATCTCATCTTGGCGGCGGTAGCGTTTGCCTATACTACCAGTGTTGTCATATTCCATGTGGTAGTATTTTTTTAAATCATGATATATTTTTCTGGCTAGTTCTTCCAAAGGTTCTTTTTTAGAAAGGGGGAGCACTGCACATTTTATAGGTGCAGTTTCCGGTTTAAAACGTAAGACTACTCGCGCACTACCTTCAATTTCTTCTTCATCATATGCATCACATAAGACGACCAATATAGCTCTGTCAGCTCCCAATGAAGGCTCAACTACATAAGGCACAATCTGTTTGTTATCCACGGGATCAAAATATGTCAGTGTCTTACCCGAATACTCAATATGTTTGGAGAGGTCATAATCGGTTCTGTTGGCAACTCCCCAAAGCTCACCCCATCCAAAGGGGAATTTATATTCTAAATCAGTAGTCCCCTTGGAATAGTGGGATAGTTCCTCAGGGGTATGATCCCTTAATCGTAAATTTTCTTTTTTCACTCCTAAGGATACAAAGAAATCCACCATAAACTGACGCCAATATTCAAACCATTTTTCATCCTCACCGGGTTTTACGAAAAACTCCAGTTCCATCTGCTCAAATTCCCGAGTTCGAAAGGTAAAGTTACCGGGTGTTATCTCATTTCTAAAAGATTTTCCTATTTGAGCTATGCCGAAGGGCAGCTTCATTCGGCTGGAATCCATCACGTTTTTAAAGTTGACAAATATGCCCTGGGCTGTCTCAGGACGAAGATATACAATAGAACTAGAATCCTCTGTAACACCTTGGTATGTTTTAAACATCAGATTGAAAACTCTTGCATCTGTCCACGCTACAGTGCCACAGGTGGGGCATTTGATTTTATTTTCATGGATGATTTCAGTAAGTTCTTGAACGCTTTTACCTTCCACGTGCATCTCTAGGGCATCTTCGATTATGTGATCGGCACGAAATCTGGATTTACACTGTTTGCAGTCGATTAAAGCATCGTTGAATCCCGCTACATGACCCGAAGCTTCCCATACCCTTGGGTGCATCAAAATGGCACTGTCAAGGCCCACTACATCATCTCTTTCATGGACTGTTTTTTTCCACCAATAATCCTTTACATTTCTCTTGAGTTCAGCTCCTAGAGGCCCATAGTCCCATGTATTTGCAAGGCCTCCGTATATGTCCGAACCCTGAAAAATAAAACCTCTTCTCTTGCACAACGAAACTATCTTGTTCATACTTTTTTCAACATTTTCTGCCATAATAATATTCTCCTCCTTTTTAGAATCAAAAATAATAAAAAGCCCCTAAACCATCATCGACGGTCTAGGGGTCCTTTTTCACAGGACGGTTCCACCCTAGTTGCAGGATGCCCTGCCACTTTTTTGTATTCAGTGTAAAATTGGGTTTCATTTGCCTTCTGTTCCCAAATCTTTTTTATGCCACGGAGCTTACACTACCCTCCACTCGCTGAGGACAGGAAAAAAAGATCACCAGAATGCTTTAGATAAAATATATACTATTGTTAAACCTAAGTCAAGGCTCTCATACGCACAAAATCCCGGATTCAATCATGGCTTTAGGGGATATGATGCATATATTTTCCGTTGGTAAATATTATTTATAAAAATTGGAATATTAAAGATGTAAACGATAAAATGTGTAAAAGGAAGGGAAAGCTTTGAAAGTAGGAATTGTTGGAACGGGATATGTTGGTTCAACTACCGCCTATGCTCTGATGCTTCAAGGTGTAATCTCAGAACTGGTTTTAATAGATATTGATAAAGATAAAGCTGAAGGAGAAGCTTTAGATTTGCTCCAATCTACCTCGTTTGTAAACCCAGTAGAAATCTACGCCGGTGATTACAGTGATCTCCGAGGAGCTGAAATTGTTATAATCTCGGCTGGCCCGAGCATTGAAAAAGGCGAAACACGGCTACAGCTTGTCGGAAAAAACTATGCGGTTTTTAAGGATATTGTCCCTGAAATAATGAAATATAATTTTGGTTGCATTTTGCTGGTAGTTACAAATCCGGTGGATGTTCTCTCTTATATTACTTTAAGATTGTCCGGACTTCCGGCAAATAAAGTTATAGGTTCCGGCACAGTGCTGGATAGTTCAAGATTTCGAGCTGCCCTGTCAGCCAAGCTTAAAATAGATCCACGCAACATCCATGCCTATATTCTTGGTGAACACGGCGATTCTCAGGTGGCTGCCTGGAATTTAACTAATGTTATGGGAATAAGGTTTGATGACTATTGTTCAAGATACATGGATAATTGCAGTCCAACTATAAAAGAAGAAATAGAAAACCAAGTCAGAACATCGGCCTATAAGATAATAGAAAGAAAAGGAGCCACAAACTACGCTGTGGCTCTGGCTATAGCAAAAATCGTCAAAAGTATATTGAGGAATCAAAACTCCATTTTGACCGTGTCAACCCATATTGGTAACTTCGCAGATATTGAGGATGTTTACTTCAGTCTGCCCTGCATAGTAAATAAAAATGGTGTTAAAAAAGTCATACAACCTGCACTTTCAATTCAAGAAAATCAGGCTTTAAAAAAATCTGCTGAACTTATAAAAAGTTATATTGATGGGGTGATGGGAATAGCTGTTTTATAGTTTTTTATATGCGATAAAGCCTTCTGCAACATCATCAGGGTCTATTATAAAATCAAGAATAGCAGGTTTCCCTGATTCATTTGCTTTTAATGCTCGCTCTAATGCACCTCGAATTTCTGCAGGTTTTTTAATCTGTTCACCATAGCAGCTGTAAGCATGAGCCATTTGAACAAAATCCGGCTGAACTTTAAAATCTGTCGCAATATAGCGACCTCCCATAGCCTTTTGCCCAAATTTAGGCCATCCTAAACTAAAGCTGTTTAGGATAACCCAAGTAACAGGTGCATTATATTGAACCGCTGTGGGAACATCTTGGTTATACATTTGAAATGCGCCATCCCCGGTCACACATACTACCTTTTTATCAGGTTGTGCCAGTTTAGCTCCGACGGCACCCATAATACCTAAACCCATACATGTCTGTTCCCCGGGAGCTATATCTCCATTTCGATCTAGGACCTGATAGTAGGGGCTATAGTATGACCAGAGGTCTTGGCTTCCATTTTCATGTACCATAATGGTGTTATGCCCAAAAACTTGATTTATTTCATGAACAACCTGTTTACTTTTTATAGGTATATTGTCACATTTACATTCTTCAGCTACTTCACTAACATAAGTTTTTTTTGCCTTGGCATGTTTTTCATACCTATTCTTCCATTCTTGTTTTACTTTATTTTTTATATTGCCCAATATAGATGCCAAAATCATTTTTGCATCACCTAAAATAGGCACATCAGGAACCCAATTGCGACTGATTTCAGAGGACTCAATATCAATCTGAATTAATTTAGCTCCCTTAGGGAAAAGTTTCCAAGCACCTGTCTGAAATTCTTCATTGCGCGAACCTACTGTTATCACTAAATCTGCATCAGCAAATGTTTGCATACCAAGTTTGGTCCGATAAAGGCCCACTTGTCCAAAAGATAGTGGATGATCCTCTTCTATACTGCCCCTGCCTGAAGGAGTAGTCATTATTGGCATACCCAATAATTCAGCCAGTGCTTTCAATTCATCATGAGCTCCTGAGCGACGCGCTCCACCACCTGCTACTATCACAGGTCGAGAGGCACTGGATATAAGCTCTGTTGCTTTGATAATTTGACTAGGATCTCCCGCAGTTCGAAGCTGCCGAATAGCGGGTACATAGTCTGGAATATCAGCTTTACCTCTGCCAATTTCTGTTGGAATTTCTATATATACAGGACCGGGTTGTCCGTTAGTAGCCAACGAGAAAGCCCTATGAATAACCCAAGGAATTTTTTCAGCATAAGGAACCCGAACAGCCCATTTGGTTATAGGAGACATAATCCCTACCTGATCGGTCTCTTGAAAAGCCCCTTTGCCATCCTTACGCCCGTCAACTCCAGGACATATCGCTATAACCGGAGCACAAGTTGCCAAAGATTCTAGCATAGCCGGTGTCAGGTTAGCGACGCCCGGGCCCTCACTGGCAAAGCAGATGGCTGGATCACCTGTTGATAGAGAATGGGCCATAGCCATAAAACCTCCAGCTGCTTCATGTCTTACTTGGACTGCTTTTATGGAAGGTTCGTCATAAAGG
>JAQWCA010000180.1 GCA_028706065.1 Tepidanaerobacteraceae bacterium | reverse complement strand
GAAGTAATGGGTGATGATGCATCTTATCTAAAGATAGGCTTTAGCTTTCCACGGCCGGAAATGCTAATCCGAGAATTTGCCCAAGGTGTGGAGAAACTATATGTGATAGAAGAAAATGAGCCATATATGGAGACTTTCGTAAAATCCTTAGGAATAAAATGTATCGGTAAAGATGCCTTTCCCATATGTGGGGAACTGAATCCTGAAATACTGGAAAAAGTGCTCAGACCGGAAAAATCAAGAATCATATATGCCCTTGATGTGGAAATACCTTCACGGCCACCGGTGCTATGTGCCGGCTGTCCTCACAGAGGTATGTTTTATGCTCTAAAAAAATATAAGGATGTCGTAGTGACTGGTGATATCGGATGCTACAGCTTATCCATAATGCCGCCCCTTGATGTAACTCAGACATTAATCTGCATGGGAGCAGGTATATCGGCAGGTATTGGATTTGAAAAGGCTCTGATGCAGGCTCAGGAAGGTAAAAAGGTTTTTGGATGCATGGGTGATTCAACCTTTTTTCATTCCGGAATTACAAGCCTCATCGATGCTGTTTATAATAAGAGCAAGATGGCGGTTATCATCCTTGACAACCGTATAACTGCAATGACCGGTCACCAGGATAATCCCGGTACCGGCAAAACCCTAAGCGGTGATATATCACCGGTGGTAGACATAGAGCAGATTGTAAGGGCTGTAGGGGTTAAGGAAGAAAACATCCGAGTGGTTGACCCCTACGATCTTACCGAAACACAGGAAGCGGTGAATATGGCCTATGAGGCAACGGAGCCTTTTGTTATCATAGCTAAGAGGTCTTGTGCATTGATAAAAGAAGTGCAAAAGATGAGAGCAAGCATCAAGTGCACAATAAATCAGGATAAGTGCACAAGCTGCAAGATGTGCCTTAGGATAGGATGCCCCGCTATTGCTTTCAAAGATGATGTGATGGTTATAGATCAAGCAACCTGCAACGGGTGCACCCTTTGTAAGCAGGTCTGCAGGTTCGATGCCATTGAAAAGGTGGGTGAGTAAAGATGACAAAGAGCCTTTTGTTGGTCGGTGTAGGTGGTCAAGGCACTATTTTGACTTCAAAAATCCTGACAGAGGGTTTATTGAGACTTGGGTACGATGTGAAGATGTCGGAAATTCACGGTATGGCCCAACGAGGTGGAAGTGTAAACACACAAATAAGATTCGGGGAAAAGGTTTACTCGCCCATGATAACCTCAGGGGAAGCCGATGTATTGGTGGCCTTTGAGAAAGTCGAGGGCATAAGGTATTTAAATTATTTAAAACCCGGAGGAACCCTTATAGTAAACGATTATGAAATATACTCACTGCCGGTTTTGACCGGAAATGAAAAATATCCCAAGAGAGTTATCGAGAAACTTGGACAATCGGTCAAAAATATTGTAATCATAAAGGCAGCCGAAATTGCTCAGGGATTGGGGAATATAAAGGCTCAGAACATGGTTCTCCTGGGTTCTACGGTAAAAAAACTGGGGCTTTTGGACTTAGAATGGGCACATGTGATAAAAGATTACCTTCCTGAGAGATTTCATGAGATAAATATCAAAGCCTTTAATATAGGAGTAAAAAGAGCTTAACTTAAAAGTCTGCAGGGAGCGGGTAAATGCACATTGGATTTCCTAGTGAAAGCAGCGTAAGCTGCTTTTTTCTATATAGAAATTGTCCAAAGTTTAAGTTCATTAAAGTCGCATCTTTGGAGAACTTATAAAAAATGTTATACTTATAGCAGGAGGTGGCGCAATGTTTGTAGATGTTCATGCCCATTTAGATGATGAGGCTTTTGATTCTGATAGAGAAGAGGTATTGGAAAAGATCAAGGAAGCAGGTATCATGGTAATAAATGCCGGTTCTGACATAGCTTCCAGCCAGATGTCGGTTAAACTTGCAAAAGAGCATGACCTTATATATGCTTGTGTTGGAGTTCATCCCCATGATGCCCAAAATGTGCAAAAGGACTATATAAAAGAACTTGAGGAACTTGCAAAAAACTCAAAAGTCGTAGGGATTGGTGAGATAGGTCTTGATTATTACTACGATTTGTCTGATCGGGAAACACAAAAAAGGATTTTTATTGAACAACTAGACTTGGCAAAGAGCTTAAATCTTCCCGTAGTGATCCATGATCGAGACGCTCATCAGGATACTCTGGATATATTGAAGGATTCTCGTCCCGCCAAAGGCTTGATGCACTGTTACTCCGGCAGCCTTGAAATGGCCCAGGAACTGATCCGATTGGGATTTTACTTTTCCTTCGGCGGAGTTATTACTTTTAAAAATGCTAAAAAGCCTAAAGAAGTGGCTTCAAAACTTCCATTGGAGAGAATCCTTCTTGAAACCGATTGCCCATACCTTTCCCCGGAGCCCTATCGGGGTAAACGAAATGACCCAACTCGGATTCCCGTTATTGCTAAAACCCTTGCAGAGCTTCGTGGAATCACCGTTGATGAAATAAAGGATATTACCTTTGCGAATCTCCGGTGCTTGGGAGGCCTCTGATAAATGCAATAGTCACCTGCATGTTTCTTACTTAATATGACAGGTTTTGCAAAGTAATATAAACCCTAGTTATCCTGAGGCTTTTCCATTGACCGACAGTCAAAGATATACTATAATAGTAAGTGATTAATCACGCAGATAGGAGGAGCGGTTTGTGGCTAGGAAGAAGACTCGAAGAGACGAGGTATTATACGAAAAGCGCAAAAACCAGATACTTGAGGCTGCTATTGAAGTATTTTCTAAAAAGAGTTTTGAGGGTTCTACCACTAAAGAAATAGCGAAAAAGGCTAAAGTATCGGAAGGAACCATTTTTCGCTATTTTAAGACGAAAAAAGAGATTCTTATTTATATGTTGAACATACTTGTTGAAAAGGCACTTTTTGATTTTGTTGAACAAATAGAAAATGGATCAGAAGTAAGAGATGTCATAAAAAACTTATTAAAACGGCACTATATGTTTATCGTAAACAACCAGGAATTGATAAAAATACTTCTTTTTGAAGTTCAATTTCATAAAGAGTTAAAGACAAGGTTTTACGATGATATATTGAATAAGATATTGGAGTTCTCGTCAAATGTTATCGAAGAAGTCGCACCTAACAGTAGTATTCCCTCCCGTACAATTGCAGAAACCCTTATGGGAATTTTTATAGGTTTGACCTTAGTAAACACCTTCAAGGGTGGAGATTTAGAGGATTTGGAAACGGAAAAAATAGTTTCAGATACAATGAACATACTAAATTATGGCATAAAGAATCTTAATCAGGAGCTCCATCCAGAATAAAGTCTACCATTTTATCAATAGTCTCCTTATTTTGATCAACATTATTTATTGTATTGTTGCTAAAAGCCTTATAAATTAAACCTATGTACGATAATGTAAGCAGAGTAGATACAGAATCCAAGTTCTGATACCTTCTCTCTTCTTTTTTTTGTGCTTTTTTCAAGCAAATCCTTATTGCCTTTTCAATAGAATTACATTGACTTTTTAACAAACAATTATTCATCAGCAAGTCCCCCAAATCTTGATATATAACTGATTACTCACTCAATATTATACCATCTAATTTGATAAAAGTAAAACATATAAAAATGTAATAGCAAAAATTATATATAAATTTCATGTCACATCACGTATTGACAAAAACATATTAATCTACTATACTATAATTGTGAGTAATTACTCACTTAATAAGATTTGAACCTCTCAAAGAGAGGGATTACTCAAATCCTCTTTTTTTATTCCCCCTCCTCTTTTAAAGTGGAGGGGTTTTTTAATAGTAAATTCATATTAAAATATAACAGACCATATAAAATAATTAATCACTCACTTAATCTAAGTATTGATACATACGGGGGAAACCATTGCAGTATAAGGCTTGCAATATTACAATACTGTTACAAATAGGGAATTTATATTGACAAAACGCGAATACGTTCATATACTTAAAATGTGAGCAATCACTCAAAGTTATTTAAACAGAGGTATACTCAACTCTCCTTTATAAAACCTCACTCTAAAAGAGGGAAATAAACGGAGTAAATAAATAGCCGGGAGGTGAAGGGTGAATATAAACTCATTAACTTATTTTAAGAAATAAAAAGGAGGAAAAAGAATGTCAAAAATTAAACGCATGAACAAAATATTTGCTATTCTGCTGATTTTTACATTTGAAGCAGGATTAGTAGGCACAGGCATGCCACAAGCTGCATATGCCGCAGAAGATGAAGCTAAAGTTGATGTAAAAAAATTAGTATCCGATATAGAAGACAAAGACGCAAAAGAAGCAGTCTTAAGACTTGCCGCATTTAATATCATTAATGGCAAAGAAGACGGCAAATATCATCCTGATGAGATGGTTACAAGGGAAGAATTTGCCAAGATCTTAGTAACATCTTTGAAGATGGGAACTGCTGTCAAAGCAGGACTTGGTTTTACTAACTTCAAAGATGTAGAAGCTACAAGATGGTCTGCGGGTTACATAGGAATCGCAGCTGGTCAGGGCCTGATCAAAGGATATCCAGATG
>JAQWCA010000179.1 GCA_028706065.1 Tepidanaerobacteraceae bacterium | reverse complement strand
ACCGTATAGTGCTAGCCCTTGCCGGCAACCCCAATACAGGGAAAAGCACCGTTTTTAACAGCCTTACGGGATTAAACCAGCATACGGGCAACTGGCCGGGAAAAACAGTAACCCGTGCTCAGGGGAGTTACAATCATATGGGACAAAAATATTCTCTGGTCGACTTGCCGGGGACATATTCTTTGCTTTCAAATTCAGTTGAAGAGGAAGTTGCTAGAGATTTTATTTGTTTTGCAAAACCCAAATGTTGTGTAGTAGTAACCGATGCCACTTGCTTAGAGAGAAATCTGAACTTAGTGCTGCAGGTTCTTGAGATAACCGATGGTGTAGTGGTATGTGTCAATTTAATGGATGAAGCCCGAAGAAAAAAGATTGATATTGACCTTAAAAGGTTATCCTATATTTTGGGTGTGCCTGTAGTTGGTACTAATGCTCGGGACGGTCAGGGGCTAGATATGTTAAAGGAAATGGTTTATAAAGTCAGTACCGGTCAAATAAAAACTTCACCCCTAAAAGTTAAATATGATGAAACAATAGAAGAGGCAATAAAACTTCTTGAGCAAAGCCTTCAAACTATCTCAAAAGGGGAAATTGACAGTCGATGGGTGGCACTTCGTTTGCTTGAGGGAGATTGGCAGAATTCGGATACTATTAACAGTTATTTAAAATCACTGCTTTATGATAATATAAAACTAAAAAGAAAGTTACAAGAAGTTGATATAATATTAAATGAAAAATGTCTTACAACAGACGGTATAAGAGATGCTATAGTTTCATCCATCGTTTTGAAAGCTGAGGAAATAGGCAACAAGGTAGTAAGCTTTAAAAATAAAAGCCACAATGAATTAGACCGAAAAGTAGATAACATTCTAACATCAAAAATTTTTGGAATTCCAATCATGTTGGCTCTTTTAGGATTTATTTTCTGGCTCACCATCTCAGGTGCTAATTATCCGTCGGAACTATTGGCAAAGGGCCTTTTTTATATAGAAGACCGTCTTACTGATTTGTCTTTTCAAATAGGTGCTCCCGAATGGCTTTATGGTGCACTGGTTTTGGGCGTTTACAGGACACTGGCTTGGGTTGTGTCTGTAATGCTACCACCTATGGCTATATTCTTTCCGCTGTTTACTTTACTTGAAGACCTGGGATATTTGCCTCGAGTGGCCTTTAACCTTGATAATTTTTTTAAAAAAGCGCGGGCTCATGGCAAGCAAGCTTTGACAATGTGCATGGGATTCGGCTGCAATGCAGCAGGTGTTATAGCTTGTAGAATCATCGATTCCCCCAGAGAAAGGCTAATTGCCACTATTACTAACAACTTTGTGCCATGTAATGGGCGATTTCCAACATTGATCGCTCTTTCTACCATATTTATTGCCGGTAACTTTGGTGCTTTTCAGTCGGCGATGGCAGCCATCACATTGCTTGGTACAATTATACTTGGGGTTATTATAACTCTTGTAGTTTCTCGAATATTATCCGGTACGATTTTGAAGGGGTTGCCATCCTCCTTTACCTTAGAACTGCCCCCTTACCGAAAACCACAAATAGGTAGAATCCTAATTAGGTCCATACTTGATAGAACATTGTTTGTTCTGGCTAGAGCCGTTGTTGTGGCAGCTCCGGCGGGACTTATTATATGGTTAATGTCTAATATAAGCGTGGGGAGTTCCAGCCTTCTTGATTGGAGTGCAAAAACCCTTAATCCATTTGGTAAACTATTGGGCATGGATGGGTATATTCTACTGGCCTTCACCCTGGGGTTTCCCGCCAATGAAATTGTTATACCGATTATAGTCATGAGTTATATGGCTACAGGAGTACTAATTGAACCAGAGAACCTATCAGCTTTAAGAGAGCTATTAGTTGATAACGGCTGGACCTGGATTACTGCAGTATGCACAATGCTGTTTTCTCTCAACCATTTCCCCTGTGGCACTACTTTACTTACAATTTATAAAGAAACCCAAAGTATAAAGTGGACCGTCATTTCCTTTCTGATTCCAACTTTTACGGGAATGGTCATATGCTTCACAGTAGCCCAAATCGCACAATGGTGTCTGGGAATCCTCTGAAATTGGAAAGATCAACAATAGTAATAAAATACATGATTATGGTAATAATAATTTTGGTAAACACCTTTGCATTACTGGTAATTTGTGATAGAATAGACAAAGAAAAATATTTGAGGAGGTCTTTTCCTTGAAAGTAACTGTTGATCAAGATCTTTGTATTAGCTGTGGACTTTGCATTGATACCTGTCCCTCAGTTTTTGACTGGAACGATGACGGGAAGGCAGAGGCAATAGTGGACGAAGTGCCAGCCGATGCGGAAGATGATGCCAAAGAAGCACTGGAAAGCTGTCCATCAGAAGCAATAAAAGAAGAATAAAGTTAAAAACAAAAAGGACCCCATCTAGTAGGTATTAGATGGGGTCCTTTTTTCGTCTTAAAAGAAGGATTTTTACTCTTGGTGTAGAATAGATAATATAAATGAAACACTATATCGTAATATGAAACAAGGAGGTTTTTATTATGAAAAAGTTAGAAGTTATAAAACGTATTACTGATTGTGGCATTGTTGCAGTGGTTAGAGCTGAGTCAGCAGAACAGGCACTTAAGATTGCCGAGGCTGTTAAAGCAGGTGGCGTTGAGGCTATTGAAATAACCATGACAGTACCTGGAGCCATTGATGTTATCAAAGAGCTTGCCAAAGTATATTCCAACGGTGAAATTTTAATCGGAGCCGGGACGGTAATGGATCCAGAAACCGCAAGGGCAGCGATGCTAGCTGGAGCGGAATTTATTGTAAGCCCTTACTTCAATGCTGAGGTTGTAAAACTTTGCAACAGATATCAGAAAGTCAGTATGCCCGGTGCAATGTCTATTAAAGAAGTGGTAGAAGTTATGGAGTCAGGAGCGGACTTTGTTAAGTTCTTCCCAGGAAGTGCCTTTGGTCCTTCGATGATCAAAGCCATTTTAGGCCCATTGCCCTATGCACCGATTGTACCTACCGGTGGTGTAAGCCTTGATAATGTAGCTGATTGGATAAAGGCCGGATGTAAAGCTGTTGGTGTAGGCGGTCAGTTGACAAAGGGCGCAAAAACAGGTGATTATGTTCAAGTGGAAAAAACAGCCCGGAAGTTTGTCGAAGCTATTAAAGAGGTGAGAAATTAATTTCAAAAACTATAAAGGAAGGTGTTTTTTATGGCCAATAAAATCGTTACCTTTGGTGAAATCATGCTTAGATTGACCCCGCCCAATCATCTAAGGTTTGTCCAAGCTGACTCTTTTGACATCACATATGGCGGCGGTGAAGCTAATGTGGCAGCTTCCCTTGCTAACTATGGCGAAGATGCTTATTTCGTAACAAAGGTTCCTGATAACCCCATCGGTCAATCTGCCGTCAACCATCTTCGCCGCTATGGTGTGAACACCAGCTACATAGTAAAAGGCGGAGAACGGCTAGGCATTTATTTTAACGAAATAGGCGCATCACAGCGGCCCTCATTGGTAGTATATGACCGCAGCCATTCAGCCATTTCGGAAGCTAAAGTCGGAGATTTTGATTGGGAAAAGATTTTGGAAGGTGCCAGATGGTTCCACTTTACCGGTATTACACCTGCGTTAGGTGACAATGTAGCTGACATATGTCTTGATGCGGTAAAGACTGCCCGTGAATTGGGTGTAACAGTAAGCTGTGATTTAAACTATCGCAAAAAACTATGGTCTAAGGAAAAAGCGGGCAAGATCATGTCGGAACTTATGAAGTATGTTGATGTATCCATCGGCAATGAAGAAGATGCTCATGACGTATTTGGCATTAAAGCAGGTAAGTCTGATGTCACAGCAGGTGAACTCTGTGAAGAAGGTTACAGGGATGTGGCAAGACAGCTTCAGGAAAGATTTTCTCTCAAAGGTGTGGCTATAACCCTACGGGAAAGCTTCTCAGCTTCAGATAACGGATGGTCTGCCCTTTACTATGATGGGAAAGAATACTACAGATCTAGAAGATATAAGGTCCATATTGTTGACAGAGTCGGTGGCGGCGATTCCTTCGGCGGTGGCCTGATTTATGCCCTAAACAACGGATATGCACCTCAGCATGCCGTTGAATTTGCCGTAGCAGCTTCCTGTATGAAACATACCATAGTAGGTGATTTCAACCACATGACTGTGAAGGAAGTTGAAAACCTAGCCAAAGGGGATGCATCAGGAAGAGTGCAGAGGTAAAAAAAGCACACGACAGAATTAAAGCTGCCGTTATAAATACGGCGGCTTTTTTTTTATCCAAACTGTTATAGTCTAGATGTTCAAAAACCATCGTTGCCGAGGTGAGAAAAATTGCTGAACAAATAATAGCCGAAATAGGATATCAACTTGAACTATTGCACATCCTTGAGGAGTGCTTTTTCCTTCCATTTGCCTTTTTTGTAGAAAATCAGGGTTATTATAGCTCCAACTACCCAGGCCATTAAAAGGGAAACGAATATTGACTCCGGTCTACCGTTAGGATATTGTGCACTCCGGGTGAGATAGGCAAGACCATAAGCAATGGGTACTCGCAGGAAA
>JAQWCA010000178.1 GCA_028706065.1 Tepidanaerobacteraceae bacterium | reverse complement strand
CATAATTGATAGAAAATCTGCTTGTTCAGTAATTGTTAATAAAAACGAGCTGGTAAAAACCAGTATTAAAGATATGACTGCAATAACCGCAGCCTTGAATATATTATCCTTAGGTATGCGTCTTTGGTATATCTCCACATCGTCCTTAGATGCTAATACCGTATATACCATCATGGCAATTGACGCAAAAGTTGTAGTTTTTATACCTCCTCCGGTAGATCCCGATGATGCTCCTATGAACATCAATAATATAGTGAAATATTTCGAGGGCAAAGTTAAATCAGATAGATTTAAGGTGTTAAAACCCGCCGTTCTCGGTGTAACAGAATGAAAAGCTGCTGCTATTACCTTACCAAAAGGCGAAAGGGAGGCTAAAGTTTTAGGATTTGAATATTCCATGAAAAAAAATACTATAAACCCTATAAGTAAAAGCATCCCTGTCATCGATATGACAACTTTAGAATGTAGAGAAAGACGTTTGAAATCTCTTTTTGTCAAAATATCATAAAGCACTGAAAATCCTAGCCCTCCAAACACAACGAGACTCATAATTACAATATTTATGAGTGGATCCTCCGTAAAAGGTGTCAAACTCCTAAAACCACCAATTAGATCGAAGCCGGCATTGTTAAAAGCTGATATTGCATGAAATATACCATAATACAGGCCTTTGCCAAATCCATAAATCTTAATAAAGCGTATAGACAGCAAAAATGCCCCTATCCCTTCGAAAATAAAAGTTGTAAACAGTATATGCCGTGTAAGTTTAACTAAGCCTGACAGTGTAAGCTGATTTAGGGCTTCCTGCATCACAAGGCGTTCTCTTAAGGTTATTTTTTTCCCTAATAGCAAAAACACCAGTGTTGCCATGGTCATTATCCCAAGACCACCCATTTGAATCAGTAACATTATAACTAATTGACCAAAAATGGAGAACTGCGTATATGTGTCAGTTATGACAAGTCCTGTAACACATACTGCCGATGTGGCTGTAAACAAAGCATCTAAAAGATCTAGACTTTGGCCGTTTTTAGAGGCTATTGGGAGACTTAGAAGGGTACCTCCTACCAGTATTAAAGCGGCAAATCCAACTGCCAGTATTTGAGTTGGTTTTAATTTTAATTTAAGTCCCGCATGTATTGTTTTCATCTTAATCGCCCCCGTAAAGTTCAAAAAGCAGCTAATGCTGCTTTTGATAAGGAGCCTAAGTATAAAAAACACTTAGGCTATAAACGCAACCAAAGCCGTTTTTTATTGATTGTTTACTTTGGCAATATCTACTAGCTGTGTGAAACCATTGGCGTCATTAATTGCCATTTCGGACAACATTTTGCGATTAATTTGTACCCCAGCTTTTTTTAGTCCACTGATGAACTTGCTATAAGACATTCCATTAGATCTAGCTGCCGCATTGATTCTGGCAATCCAGAGCTTCCTAAAATCTCTCTTCTTAAGCTTTCTTCCTCTATAAGAATGAGCTAAAGCTTTTAAAACAGCCTGATTCGCAGGTCTGAATAATTTACTTTGTGATCCTCTGTATCCTTTTGCAAGTTTAATAATCTTTTTATGTCTCTTACGAGCAGTGACTCCTCTTTTAACGCGTGCCATAATTATCCTCCTTTAACATTACATGTAAGGTATTACCTGTTTTATTCTTTTCTGATCTGCTTTACTTAAAACACCTGGTTTTCTCAAATGTCTCTTTCTTTTAGAAGTTTTTTTAGTAAGTATATGACCTTTATAGGCTTTTGCCCTTTTTATTTTCCCGGTTTTGGTAACCTTAAATCTTTTTGCGGCACCTCTATGGGTTTTAATTTTTGGCATTCATGTCACTCCTTGACTGTAGTTTGTTTTGGCGAAAGAATCATAATCATATTTCTGCCTTCCATTTTAGGTACTCTTTCAACTATTCCTAGCTCTTTAATATTTTCCGCCATTTTATTCAGTACTTCTTCACCCAATTTTGTATGGGCCATTTGTCTACCGCGAAATCTAATGCTTACTTTTACTTTATCCCCATCTTTTAAGAACTTTAAAGTATTTTTTAATCTGACTTGGAAATCATGCTCGTCTATGTTGGGATTCATTCTAATTTCTTTTATGTTTATAATTTTTTGGTTCTTACGAGCTTCTTTTTCGCGCTTACTCTGCTCATATTTAAACTTACCAAAATCCATCACTTTACATACCGGTGGTCTTGCGTCAGAAGCTATTTTAACTAAGTCCATTTGAGCTTCCTGAGCATGACGCAAAGCCTCCTTCAATGGCATAACACCAAGCTGTTTACCATCGGCACCTATCAATCTTACTTCCCTAGCTTTTATTTCGTGGTTTACCTGTATGTCCCTACCCTTGCTAATACTATTCACCTCCAAAAATAATAAAATAAAAAAAGGACGAGAAGAAATCACTCGTCCTAATATAAATCAGAATCATTAACCTTATAAGCTTTCGCCATAAGGTGAGAAGTGAGTCTTCTACTTAAAATTATATATTTTGATTACATCAGTAAATATATCACATCTTAACCTTTGCTGTCAATTATTTATTTTCTAGTCATTGATACAACTTCCTTAATAAATTCTTCGATAGGCTTTTGACCTACATCACCTTTCTCCCTTAATCTAACCGATAAAGTGTTTTCACTGACCTCTTTGTCACCTACAATGAGCATAAAGGGAAGTTTTTGCACCTGGGCTTCTCGTATTTTATAGCCTATCTTTTCGTTTCTTTCGTCTAATTCCACGCGAATTCCGCCTTCTTGTAACTGACTTCTTACTTTACGGGCATAATCCATGTGTTTTTCACTTATCGGCAGAATTCTTGCTTGGACAGGTGCAAGCCAAACCGGAAAAGCTCCGGCAAAATGTTCAATCAGTATACCGATGAAACGCTCAATACTTCCAAAAATAACACGGTGAATCATAACTGGGCGGTGTTTTTCTCCATCAGCTCCTATATACGTCAGATCAAAACGCTCGGGCATTTGAAAATCAAGTTGAATGGTCCCACACTGCCATGTCCTACCTATACTATCTCTTAAGTGAAAATCTATTTTTGGCCCGTAAAAAGCACCATCACCTTCATTAACTTTATAGGACATACCTTTTTTATCCAGAGCTTTTCTCAGAGCTTCGGTGGCCTGCTCCCACAACTCATCAGAACCCATGGAATCTTCCGGTCTTGTGGACAGTTCTACATTATATTCAAAACCGAATATCTTATAGAAATAATCCACTAAATCTATTACAGCAATAATTTCATCTTCTATCTGGGAAGGCATCATAAAAATATGTGCATCATCCTGTGTAAAACACCGAACCCGCATAAGACCATGCAAAACACCGGATAGCTCGTGCCGATGAACCAAACCCAGTTCTCCCAATCTTATGGGTAGATCTCTATAACTGTGAGAGTCTGTTTTATACATGAGTATGCCTCCGGGACAGTTCATCGGTTTTACGGCATAGTCGGATTCATCTATTTTAGTAAAATACATATTTTCCTTGTAATGATCCCAATGACCAGACCTTCGCCATAATTCTTCGTTCAGTATGATAGGTGTTTTTATTTCTTGGTAACCTCTTTTTTCATGTTCCCGACGCCAAAAATCTGTCAGAAGGTTCCAAAGCACCATACCTTTTGGATGAAAAAACGGGAAACCCGGACCTTCCTCATGGATACTGAATAGATCTAATTCCTTGCCCAACTTCCTATGGTCACGTTTCTTTGCCTCTTCTATCCTGTCTATATATTCCTTGAGCATAGATTTTTTAGGAAAAGAAATCCCGTAAATCCTTTGAAGCATCTTGTTTTGCTCATTACCTCTCCAGTAAGCTCCTGCCAAACTTATTAGTTTAATGGCCTTTATTTTGCCTGCAGAAGGAATGTGAGGACCTGCACATAAGTCCTTAAACTCACCCTGCCTATAAAAACTGATAGGTGCATCCTTGGGGAGATCTTCCACTAATTCTACCTTGTATTGTTCATCAATATTTTTAAGATCACTTAAAGCCTCTTCCCTAGACACATCTTCACGGCAAAAGGCATAATCTTCGGCGATTATCCTAACCATTTCCTGCTCTATTTTTTCAAGATCTGACGGGGAAAAACTCTCTTTCCTGTCAAAGTCATAGTAAAATCCTTCATCTATAGCCGGTCCAATAGCTAATTTTGCTTCGGGAAACAGTCGTTTCACAGCCTGAGCCATTACATGAGATGAACTGTGCCAGAAAACCTTGCGACCCTCTTCATCTTCAAATGTCAATATTTCAACTTTACAATCATTTTCAACTTTAAATTCAAGACCTTTAATAACACCGTTCACTTTAGCAGCCAGAGCCTCTTTGGCTAGCCTCTTACTTATATCTTCAGCAATTTCAAGCAATGTAACACCCTTTTGATATAGTTTTTCAGTTCCACCCTTTAAATTTACCTTTACCTGATCCATAAAATCCCTTCCTTTGTTTTTTTTATATAATACTTTATGCCAAATATGCCAAAACCTTTTATGAAACAACTAAAACCTCTCATCCCTAAAGGGACGAGAGGTTTTCCCGCGGTTCCACCCTAATTTGAACTCATTGGTTTGTAA